>CAMYJN010000555.1 GCA_947258625.1 uncultured Polyangiaceae bacterium
CGGAGCCGAGAGTGCGCGAGCTTCCGAACCTCCTGCACATGCAGACGCCGATTGAAGGCCATCTTCGGGAGCCGACGCACATCCTAGCGCTGGTGCAAGCGCTGCATCCAACGCCGGCGGTGGGCGGCGTCCCGACGCGGGAAGCGATCCAATGGATCGTAGAACACGAGGCGCTGGCTCGCGGTTGGTATAGCGCTCCGGTCGGTTGGACCGACGCCACGGGCGATGGCGAATTCGTCGTTGCTCTTCGCTCCGGACTGCTCCGCGACGGAAAGGCCTGGGTCTACGCTGGCGCCGGGATCATGGCCGACTCCGATCCCGATGCCGAGTACGCGGAAACAGAGCTCAAAATGCAGGCGCTTTTGGGAGCGCTCCATGGGGACAGCCGCTGAGGTACAAAGCGCGTGGGCGACGCTCGTCATCGAGAGCTTCGTCCAAGCCGGCATCAGGGACGCGGTCATCAGTCCAGGGTCGCGCTCTACGCCCTTCGTCATCGCCGCCCTCGAGAACGGAGCGCTTCGCTGCACGAGCGCGTTCGATGAACGCTCGGCTGCGTATTTCGCGCTTGGCCAGGCGCGTCGCACCTTGCGTCCGTCACTCCTCCTGTGCACGTCCGGAAGCGCGCCTGCGAACTACTTTCCAGGAGTCATAGAGTCCAGCGAAGGTGGAGTGCCGCTCATCGTGCTTTCCGCAGATCGACCGCCCGAGCTGCGCGGCTGCGGCGCGAACCAGACGACCGATCAGATTGGCTTGTACGGAAACAAAGTCCGCTTCTTCGCGAATTTGGGGGAACCCCGCGACGACGCGACGAGCTTGCGTGCCGTCAAGCGTGTGGTTGCGCAAGCGGTGTCCGAAGCCCTGGGCGTCAAACCGGGTCCCGTACACCTCAACGCGCAGGCCCGAAAACCGCTGGAACCTGCCCTAATGACCGGTGAAGTTCAGGCACGAGTCGATGCCATCTTGGGCGAGCCGCTCACCGAAATCCATCGTGCACGACCGCTCGATCCGAAGTTGGTCGAGCACGTCTCCCCTTTGGTGGTGGATGCCGTAGCCGATGCGCTCGATGCGGCGGTGCGTCCAGTGATTCTTTGTGGTCCTTCCGACTTGCGGAGCGCAATGTTCGTCGATGCGCTCGATCAGTTGGCTGAGCGGACCGGCGCGGTGGTGCTCGCGGAAACGACGAGCCAGTTTCGCTGCTGGGCGAAGTCTCGGGCGCTCGGCGCGTTTGACACGATTTGGCAAACGGAGAGCGGGAGGTCGATGTGCCTCCCGGACTTCGTCTTGCAACTGGGTGCAAGCCCGATTTCCACGGGTTGGGAGCAGCTCTGCGCCGCCCGTCGGATTCGCCGCATCGTCGTGCATCCTTGGCAATGGGCAGATCCGAGCTCGACCGCTGAGGCGATCGTTCAGGCCGACATCGGTTCCTTCCTGACCGCGCTCTGCGCGTTCGACTTCAGTCTGGTCCGCCGCGACGAGGACTTCGTGGCCGGTTTTGAATGGGCGGAGTCGGCGGTGTGGGACGAGGTGTCGTCCATCCTTGCTCAGGCCGGCGATTCGCTGACCCAGGCCGGCGCCGCGCGCGCGCTGCTCGATGCCGCCCCCGACCCGAGCGCCCTCGTCCTGGGCAACAGTCTGCCGATTCGCGACGTCGATCGATGGGTGCCACCGAGCAAAAAGCTCTTGGCGGTTTGCTCTCAGCGGGGCGTGAGTGGAATCGACGGCGTCGTATCCGGAGCCGCCGGCGTTGCGTCCTGGGTAGATGGAGCAACCACATTGCTGGTCGGAGACGTCAGCTTTCTTCACGACCTCAACGGACTGCAACTCGCCTCGCTGGTCAGCGGACCATTGGTCATAGCCGTGGTCAACAACGGTGGCGGCCGGATCTTCGAGCAGCTGCCGATCGCGCGTGACGGCAAGGAGGCGTGGCTGCCGTATTTCACGACGCCGCACGATGCGGACTTGGAGAGCGCCGCTCTGGTCTATGGTTGTGACTTTCACAGTGTCGATACCGTGAGCGGTTTCCGTCGGGCGCTCGAGTTGGGATACGCTCGAGAAGGCTGCACCGTGATCGAGGCGGTGGTGCCGCCACAGAGCGCGCTGCATCAAGGGCGCGACCTCGTTGCTCGCGTCGAACGGGCGCTGCAACGCGAGGCGTCTTGATGTGGACTCTGCTGCACGGTTTCACGGGCTCGCCGCAAAGCTACAGCCGAATCGTTGGTCATCTCGGCGTCGAGCAGCGACCCGTCGTCCCGGCCTTGACGGGCCACGTCGGCGATTGGCTGGCGACGGCGGCCGATTCATTCGAAGGCGAGGTTTCGAGGCTCCTCGCGCTGTTGGCTGACGTCGAGCGCCCGCGGTTCATCTGTGGCTATTCGCTTGGTGCGCGCGTTGCGCTGGGGATGCTGAGCCGTGCGCCCGCGATGTTCGAAGGTGCGGTACTGATCGGACTTCACCCTGGGCTCGATGCAGCATCCGCTCGAGACGAGCGTCGCGCGCTCGATGCTGGCCGCGCCCGCCTGCTCCGGGAGGAAGGTCTTGCGGCTTTCATGAAGGCATGGGAAGCGCTTCCCCTCTTCGCGACTCAACGAGCTCTCCCCCCGAATCTGCTGGCCGAGCAGCGCGCGTGCCGGCTCGCCCACGACCCCGAGGGTTTGGCTCGATCGCTCGAGGTACTGGGACTGGCCGAGATGCCGAACTATCGTGCGGCGATGGCATC
>CAMYJN010000556.1 GCA_947258625.1 uncultured Polyangiaceae bacterium
GCGCACTCAAGGTTGCGCTCACCGCGCCGCCGGTCGATGGCGCAGCAAACGAAGCGCTCCGGAAGCTGCTCGCCAAAACGCTCGGCGTCTCGAAATCAGACGTCGAGATCGTTCGCGGCGACCGGGCGCGAATCAAGCTGCTCCGCGTCGATGGAATCCGCGCGGCCGAGGTTCGCTTCGACCTCGGCTAGTTGACGATCACGCGGCGAAGGATCCACTGATCTTTTTCGCGCCGGAGGTCGAAGACCGTATTGGCGAGGCCCGCGTCGGTTCGAAGACGAAGTGCGATCCGGGCGCGCTCACCGTCGAGCGAAATGCTTTCCTGAATCAGGTGAAGCCTCGAGCCCTCGAGAGATGCGAGGGCTTTGCGGGCATCGGGCTTGAGCGCCGCCGCGTTTCGGTTGCTGTAGCGTCGCCTGTGTCCGTCGTGCACGAGCTCCATGGTGACCTTCGACGGGTCGGCGTAGCGGAGCGCGTTGTCGATGCGGGACTCGGACACCTGCCCGGTCACCGAATCGACAAACTCATCCATTCGCTCGCGGTCGGTGACCACGATGGCGTCAGTGACCACCGCAGCCCCGACCACGATCGATAGGATGACAAGGAGATAGATACCCGTTCGTCTCATGACGTCCTGGGGTAATGCAGGCCTCGTGCCAGCCCGTGCGACGCCCATTTACCCTTTGATTTCGTGGAAAAGGCGACCGTTTTCCCAGGTTTGACTGTCATTGTGACAGGCCGGCCGACGCGGGCTGGGACACTTTGGCAGCGGAAGCCGACCCTGAAGCCACCTGACGAACGGAACGCGCGCGGCGCTCCAGCCAGGCGGTCAGGCCGACCAAGGCAGAGCCGAAACCGGCGAGCGCCAACCAGCCGCTCGGTTGAAACACCTCGATGGCGTGAACGACTTCGATGATGAAACCAAAGCCGGCGAGCGCGATTCCGGAGTAGAGCGGACCGCGCTGACCTTTGACGAATCCGTAGCTCGAGACCCCGAGGCCCAATGCGATGGCTTGAAGCGCGGCCCAGGGTCGTGGGTCGACCAGCAGGGTGGTCATTGCGATGATCGCGTTCAGAGCGACCGCCGCGCGAAGGAAGAGCTCCTTGCTGTGAGAGCTCGTCAAGGCGAAGGCAAGCAGCGGGATGGCCGAAATCAGACCATAGGCCAGCCAAACGCTCGAATCGGACAGGGTCGGCCAGGGGCCGGTCGCGTCGACAAACGCCGCGACCGAAAGGAGGGTCGGCACGACCGCAAACTGTTCGATGGTGGCGTTCTCGCTCTTCTTTCCAAGTGTGAAGAGAGCCAATGCGCAGGTTCCGAGGACGGCTCCCCAGAACGCGCTCGAGACGTCGTAGAACAGAAGCTGGCGCGCTGCGATGACTGTGGCCGGCGCAACGAGGGAGGCAACGGCGAGCCGAGACTCCAAGGTCTGTGGCTTGACGCGGGCCGCACAAGTCGCGGCGAATCCGAGAATGGGAACGACGGTCAGGGTCGCGGCTAGGGAGCTTCGATCGGGGATGAGCAGAAGCGCGTGACTTGCGACGCTTGCTGCGGTCAGCAGGCGTGCGTGCGGTCGCGCGAGCACTCGAAAGGCCGCCCATATCAAGGGAATCAGAGCCAGCCCAACGCCGGCAACGAGCAGGATCGCCGCCAAGGGGCTGGGCGCGACCCATTGCGCAACCGGCCCGAGGCTTGCGGTCCCCGTCCCAAACTGCGACAAGACGAACCCGCCGAGCACAGCAGCATGAATGGGGACGAGTGCGAGCAGGGTGAGCATCAGCACGCGCGCGCTCCGGCCCTCCTGCATCCGGATGCCGCAGACATAGGCCAGCGCCGGCAGCAGCGTGGTCATCCCGAGGAGCGTGAGATAGCGGGGCACGTCCCCGACCTGATCCCAGCTCTGAACCAGGAACGTGCCCGCAGCAGCGACGATCATGGCGGCGCCGCACCAGCGGAGCATTTGAAAAAGTTGTTGAAGTCGCGTGTCCATCTGGCCTCCTAGGAATCCTCTCCACGCAGCGCTTCGAGCTCAAGCCGAAGATCTGCAGTTTCGTCGACGGCTTCGAGCTCGGCTTCGAACGCGTCGAGCGGTTCGGCGCATTCCGATGCGATCTCGATCTCCCCGACGCGCGTTTCCCATCGATCAAAGACCTCTTCGAGGTCACCGATCGGTCCGGTCGCGCTGGCCATGCCATGGGCGGCCTCCGCGCGCGACTGCCGCGTCCGCATCAAGTTCTTGCGTTCGTTGAGCTCACCCAAACGCGCGTTCAACATTCGGATGCCCTCGCTGAGCTCCTTGTGCGATCGCTCGTGCTCGGCGAGACGGTGCCGAAGCTGCTGCAGCCGTCGCTCCGACGCTTTGAAGCGGCGCATACACTCCAGGGCAACCGCTTCTTCCTCGGCAGCCTTCGCACGCCGACGCCAGACTTCGACGGCGCGCTCTTCCTGAGTGAGGCTGTCCCTCAGGGATTGCTGGTCACGCTCGACCCGCTTGAGCTGGACTCGCGCTCGCGCACTGGATTGCCGGACCCGGCCGATCGCCGCGTTGACGGCTGCCTCGTGGTTTTCGACCTGGGCCAGCACGCCATCGACCCAGCTCGTTACGCTCATCGTCCATCGCTTCATTCGATTCATCGAAACCTCCTATGTCTAAGAGAGCACGGAGTGTGCCAGGCCCAACGTGTCTGAAATCATTGGGTAAATTGACCGCGACT
>CAMYJN010000557.1 GCA_947258625.1 uncultured Polyangiaceae bacterium
ACGTCGGAGCGCTTCACCTTCTCGGCAGGCACCGGCCTCGAAACCGACGCGAGCAAGACGCAGGACGCGAACAGGGCAACGCGCTTCATCGGAGGAGCCTTTCGTAGTAGTCGTCGACGGCCTGCCGATAGCCGTCTGGAGGCGTTCCGTTCATGGCGTCGAGCACACGTCGTCGCCACGCAAGCTCGTCGGCTTTGGATCGAACCCCTGGGATCTCCACGCGCTCGGTGGCTCGTCCACCCTGGGTTTGCTCCTTCCCACCGCCACCCACCGAATTCTTGCTCTGAGACTCCAGATTCTGGCGCAGCCGCCGGAGCTGATCCGCCGCGGCCTCCTGTTGCTTGTTGGCCTCGAGCGGATTCGCTTGCTCCAGAGACCGCGCGGCCCGCTGCATCGGCTGCTGGATCGCTTCGAGTCGCTCAGCTGCGTCTTCGGAAACCGGCACGCCCCCGACCTCTTCACGCAGTCGGCGCGCGAGCTGACGAGTGGCTTCCTGAGTTGCGCTTTGACGCTCCGCTTGTTTTTGCAGCTGTTCGCGCTCCTGGTCGGTCAGCGCACCGCCGACATCGGGGACGGCGCCCCTTGCCGCGTCCCGCAGGTCCTGCGAGCGCGCGGATGCCTCGCGCGCTTTCGAAGCCGCTTCGGAGGTCCGACCATTGTTGCCGCGAAACATCATCGCCGAGAGCTCGAGGTCTTTTGCGAGCGCGCTTGCGGCCCGCGCAAGCCGATTGGCCATCGACAGGGCCTCGCCGAGGTCGCCTCCTTCGAGCGCCTTCTCAAAGTCGTTCAAGCGCTCGGCCGCCCGTGCCTTGAGACCCGACTCGTACGGACCCAGCGCTTCGTCGTCGACGCCACCGAGAAGCTCGGACACGTCCCTGGCGATCTCCTCGAGTTGACCGCGGAGCTCGCCTGCCAGCGACTCCTCGTCTGCGGCCGCCCGGTCGATTGCTTTTTCGCCGACCCGCCGCGCTTTGTCGGCGAGGCGTTGCTGCTCTACTTCGAGGTCGCGAATGGTATCCATCGCCTTCATCAATGCGCGCTCGCGGGGCCCAAAGCGCGCTTCGACGAGCGAGTCCTCGCTCTGCGCAAGGGCCTGCGTCATCGCATCGATCGTTTGATCCAGCTTGGTCAGCGCGGCTTCCGCCGCATCCAGGTCCCCGCTGGCAAGCGCTTCGCGGAGCGTTTGAAGGGCGTCGGTGGACTTGCTCGCCTGCAGTGACTGTTGGTTGACGAACTCTCCGGGGACGTATCGCATGGCTTGCCGAAGCTGTTCGCGTAACGCATCGAGTCGGCGGTCCGCGCGATCGAGGGCGGCCATCAGTGCGCGCTGCAGCTCTGGGGTCTGCCCACGCCGCAGCTCGCCGATGAGTGAGGCGATCTCGCGGCGCAGCTGCTGCATCTCTCGCGCGATCTCGGCGGCGTCGTTCAAGCGCGCCTCGCTGATGAGATCGGCCACGATGAGCGTGTCCTTTTCGAGCTCGGCCACGATCGATTTGTCCTGCTGCTTTCGAGCTTTGGTTTGCTCGCGGCTTCGGTATGACGCGGCTTCTCGCTGATGGGCCCGTTCGAGCCGCTTTCTCATGTCCAAGAGCAGCGGGACGGTCCTTGGGCCGCGGTGGTCGCCGACGTCCGCGAGCAGCGCTTTGATACCATTGTAGGGAACGAACATCGCCGCGCGGCGGTCCAGCGCCTCGCGAAACCTGTCGGGGACAGGCTGTTCTAGCCGAGTCGCCAAGGTCGCGAGCAGCGCATCCAGGAGCTTCTCGAGCTCGACGATGCGATCGCGCCGACGCGTGATGTCCGATGCAAGCGTGAGCGTGCGCACCGCAGAGCGCCCAACGCCGGGGCCATCGACGCGATTGCCGTCCTTGGCTTCCAGCCAGACCGTCACCGCGTCGGCCGGAGCGAGGGCGAACTCATCGAGGTGCAGGACTGACTCGCCGAACAGCTCGGTCTGCAATTGGTCGGAGGGGGTCACGATGGCCCTTCGAAGATGCTCGCCGTTTGGAAGCTTGATGATGAGGGTGAGCTCTTGCACGCCGTAGTCGTCGGTGGCTCGGTGCTGCAATTCGATTGGCTGCCGCGCTTCGACGACTCGATCTTCCTGGGGAGCGACCATGATGACCTGCGGCGGCTCATCGAGCTGCACCCGGATCGACCGAGCGCGATAGTCGACCCGGCGTTCGCCGCTCGTGGATTCCACGTAGATCTCGAGAGGACCGTCGGTATCTGCGACGAACGACGCGACGAACTGACCACCCACACGGTTCGCCTGGACGTGACGTCCGGGAAGCTCGAGCACCACGCGCGCGGCGTCCCCGATCGGCGTGATCGCATACTCGACCAAAGTCCCTCGGGGCACGGTCAGGCGATCGGCATCTTCGACACGCTCATTGCCGCGCTCCATGTACTCGGGAAAGAGGAGCTCTGCGTCGGTCCGCGCGACCACGTGGCCTGTCTGGGGGCCGTCGACCCGGCCGGTTTCGGCGTTGAGGAGCGCGTAGCGGCCGGCCGCGGCGCGATCGAAGTCCAACGACCACCAGGCAACCGCGGCCAACACCAGGGTCGCCGCCAGAGCGGGTTGAACGAGCCATCTCCAAGGAATGAACTTGCGCGCCGGCGAATCCTCGAGCGAGCGCAGCAACCGAACACGCTGTGCGACGACGAGCTCCCGCGAGAACGCGTTCTCCGCTTGAAGCTCGTAGGCGC
>CAMYJN010000558.1 GCA_947258625.1 uncultured Polyangiaceae bacterium
CGACAACGTAGGGGTTCATGCCGCCGACCCGCAGGCGGGTGAGGTCATCTTGAAACCAGCCCCAGTTGAAGGTTTCCTGAAGCTCCAGCCGGAAGAAGTCTCCCGTCTGCCACCCCGCGCGCAGCCATTGGTTCAGGGTCCAGATCGCCTTGTTGGGATCGTTTCGGTCGGGCTGAGCAGTCACGAATCCCCACGGGCGCACCTCGGAGCGCACGTCGACGCCGACGGATGCGCCGACGGCGACCCCTTGAATCCGCGGGAAGAGCTTGGACGCTCGGTACTCCTCGCCGGGCGAATCAATGTTCCAGTAGATGTAACCGAGCCGCGGCTCGAACACCACGGTGTTGGCAGGAAGGAGATAGCCTGTTGGGTAGGTCTTGTTACTGCCGAAGAACCAGTAGCGGACGTTGGTGAGCACCTCGAGCGTGTGGTGGTCCGCGAAGTGCCATTGCAGCTTCGGCAAGAGGACCACGTAGCTGGCGTTGAATCCCAGGTCCGACTGGCGAAGGCCTTGCTGGTAGTAGTAGCGGAGCAGTCCCGCGAAAAACACCTCGCCTCGAAGCGCAACGGAGAGCTCGAAGTCCTTGCCCAACGGAATGCGCTCGATCTCCAGATGGATGGTGTCGGTGTTGTATAGAAGCCGGACATCACCCTTGCCGACTTTGTCTTCGCCGGTCGCCTCGAAGAGGACGAAGCCAAAGCCCGTCACCTCGGGGACCAAACCGAAGTCGGCACCACCTGCCGCAGAGCCATGCCAACCCTCCGCGTGAGCGGTGGTGGAGGCGAATAGCGTCAACGCAAGGACGGCTGAGTAGAGTCGCATGGGCGGACCTTTCTTGAATCGCTAGAGCACCCCATGTCGGGTCGCACACTAATCACTGTCATCGTCCTCGACACCATTGACGCCGTCGCCAGGGTTGCCCCCATGGTCAACGTAAACCTGCGCTGCACCGTGCTCATAGACGAGCCTACCGCCGGCCTCGCCCGCACGGTACCCCAATCCGAGGACGAGCAGGGTGCCGAGAAAACCTCCCAGCAACAGAGCCTGACGCGCACGGCCGTCTGGGAGCGCGAGCGGCACCGCCATCAGGAGGAGCACTGCGGCGCTTGCCCAGACGAAGACCGTTGCGGCCTCCTCATGGGCTTCGATGTGTTCTTCCGCGACGACCTGCTCGACCCGTTCCTCTTCGTTCTCTCCGGTGTTCATCGCGAGCGCGCCCGAGCCGACCAGCACGGCCTGTAACGCGAACACGAGCACCCAAACCCGGCGGTCCAACCAAGCTCGCCACAAGGCGACCAGCACTCCCCCGGTCACCAAGGGCATGAGCACGGCCAGCGCCATCGGTAGGTGAACGAGCTTCGGATGAAAAAGAAGTTGGTCCATGGTGATACCCTCCGGTCGGCAGTAGTGACTCCGCGCGGGCGCGTCCGCCACCCGCCAGGTGGGACCTGCGCATGGTTTCAGGCATTTGATCAGGCGTGATGATACCTCGGGCGGATGCCGCCAATGCTGAAAACCGTGTTGAGCTCGGAACGTAGACTCCTCATCGGGTAGTCGAGCTAGAACATGTAGCCCATGCCGACGTTCCATCGATTGGCGATCGCACCGCTGGACGGCCGTTCGTATTGGTAGTCGAACTTGAATACGACCTGCGCGATTGGGCGGTAGCTCAGGCCGATGGTGGGCACCAGGTAGGCCGGCAAGTTGAAGTCCGGATCCGAGTCTCGAAATGTCGTGTCGTAGTAGTCGACGCGCACGAAGGGCACGAGCGCCATTTCGGTATCCACGTAGTAGAGGACGTTGTAGCCGAGCTCTCCGTACACGCCGAAGAGGTTCGAGCCGACCGTGCTCGTCGGTTCCGTTTCGCCGGGCTGAATCACGCGGAGGGCGTCGGTGTCGCTGACGTGGAAATACGCGATCAAAAATCGGGACTCGAAGCCTTTGCGGAGGATCCTCCAATCGCCGGAGGCGCCGCCGACCCTCACGCTGACGTCCGACAACTCGCGAGGCCCCGCCAAACCGAAGTACGGCGATACGCCGAGCACCATGCCGAGGATGGGCTCCCATTCCGCACGGCCAACGAATGCCGGCCCGTTGAGCTCCGCCTGGGTGATTTTGAGCCGGCCACCGCGAAGGCCGCTCCTCCCGGAGAAACCGCTCGCGTCGAGGCCACTCAGTACATAGAGCTCGTAGCGAAACTTGTCGTTCGGTTGGCCCCAGATACCGATGCCGCCCTCTCGCCAGGTCGTCGGGATGATCACGCGGTCGACCGTCGGGCGCTCGACACCGTTGAAGATCGGCGGCTCGTGCCATTGGTTGATGATGCCCATCGGCACCAGGATCGCACCGGTTCGCAAGTACAGCGCCTCACTCGAACCCTTGAGCAGGCGCCAGTCGAGGAAGGCCTGCTCGATCTGCACCGATCCGGGAATCGCCACGCCACCGCTTTCCGCGACGAAGGCATGTTCGAGCTCGACTTCGGAGTAGAACTGGAAGCGATCGTTGAAGCGGTGCGCGAAGAAGATGACGAAGCGATGAAAGTCCAAGATGGCGGCGAAGCTGTCGTCGGCGGGTTTCACCATGTTCAGGTGAAGCTCGCCGTAGCCACCGATCGTAGTCTTCTGCTCGCGCCGCATGCGACCTTGCTGCATTCCGCGCAGGGGGTCGATTTCGACGCGGTATTGCCCGGCATCGGGCTGTGTGTTGTC
>CAMYJN010000559.1 GCA_947258625.1 uncultured Polyangiaceae bacterium
CCTGGTAGAGGTGCACCACGTGCTGGGCTTCGAGCACACGCTGGCGGGCCTGCTCGACCTCGACCCGCACCTCGTCGTGCATCGAGGAAAGCTCGGCAGCGGCCTGTTGGGCGCGAGCTTGTGCCTCATCGACGGCCCCCTTCCGGGACCGGATCTGAAAAGGCAGGTTCAGCGAAACCCCCGTCATCCACCGATGATCCGTTTCGGCCCACATAGAGTTGTATTCCCCCAGGAGTCCGATTTCGGGCGAGTAGTCGCGCTTGACGAGACCGACCGCCGCGTCCGCAGCCCGTAGTTGGGAGCGCGCGGCATGAAGCTCCGGCCGACGTGTGAGCGCGGCCTGCTGCAGACCCTCCGTCTGGGGCACCTCGATCGAGGGCGGCGTCATCCGCTGCGGCGGCGCTGGAAGCTCGAGCTCGGGGCGCTGGTGCAGCAGACCGTTGATCTGCGCCACGATCACCTTCTGCTCCGATTCGAGCATGAAGCGTTGATGAATGATGTGCGCCAGCTCCACCTCGGCCTGCAGCACATCCTGCTGGGAGGCCCGCCCCGACTCGTATTGGACCATGGCGCTTGCTTTGATGTCTTCGACCAGCTGACGATGTTCGTCGTTGAGCACGAGCACGCGCGTGACGCGGTAGTATTCGTCGAATAGAGACGACGCCATCAGCGCGAGCGTCAGCCGCACGCCCTCGTAGTTGCCTCGCATCGCTTCCGCCTCCGCGAGCGCGACGTCTCCAGCGAACCGAAACTTGCCAGGCGTGGGAAACCGTTGCTCGAGCCGAACGACCTGGCCGAATCGGACCAGATCCGAGCGTATGCTGAGCGGCGCAAGCGAATAGCTCGCCATCGTATCTTCGAGCGAGCGCGCCTGAGGATGCTCCGCCAGGGTGGCACGCCAAGCCTGCCTTGCGGCGTCCAAATTTGGATTCCGTTCGAGCACCGCACGAACGAGCGCCTTGCGTTCGAGTGGCGTGGCGTCGCTGAACGAGGCCTGCTCCGCAGTCCGCTCGTCGTAAGTGCTGTTCCCTGGCCTCGCCTCGTCTATTGCGCTTTGCAGCGCATCATATTGTGCACGCTGGCCGTGCGCGCAGCCGCCGAGCTCCAAGCCCAACACGAGACAAGGCACTACAGTCGTAACCCTTCGTTTCCAGTTCATTGCTCCATTGCTCCCTCTGCGACATGACCAGGGCCTGCTTCGAGCGCAGACCCGCCTCGAACGGCGATCGACGCCGTTCAGCCCAAGACGCGGAGGGGGCTCAAATCAGGTAGGAGCAATTCCAAATGAAAAGCGGAGGGCCGTGTATTTCCGGTGAACCTCGCGCGAGCGGAACCCACGTGGCCTTGGTGGGTCGTGCGCCGAGCGGCTCCTCGGCATTGGCAGCCAGTGCCAACACCATGGGCGCGTCCACGCCAACTTTGGCGTTGCCTGTCGCGACGGGCGGATGCTCGCTCTTCGAGATCAGCGCGCCACAGCAATCATCGACGCGCTTGAGTTGGACCGGCGGCCCATCGTGAGCCCCGTGGCAGCAGCAAGTCCTCACGATGAGGCCTTCCATCGCGCACAAGTGAAGCGCCGCGCCCGCCACCCCGGTGGTGACCACGAACATGAGCGCCAAAAGGCCTGTACTTGCGCGCAGCATTCGACCCCCAGTCTAGCACAGGCCTCGGGGCGTGCGGTGGGGGGGCTTTTGCTCCACAACCGCTACGCGGGATCCCATGCCCCACGCAAACGAGCCACACACCTGCCCAATGCACCCCGAGGTGAGCCAGCCCGGCCACGGAGGCTGCCCCAAATGCGGCATGGCGCTCGAGCCACGCGACATCACCGTAGACGACGATGCCGAAAATCCCGAGCTAGCCGATATGACCCGGCGCTTTTGGCTCGCGGCAGCGTTCACCATTCCGCTCCTCGTCGTTGCGATGGGGGACATGCTGCCAGGAGCGCCGATCTCACGGATGCTGTCCCCGAGGGTGCGCACTCTGGTGGAGCTTGCAGTCGCGACGCCGGTTTGCCTCTGGGCAGCCTGGCCGTTCTACGTTCGATTCGCGCAGTCGTTGAAAGACAAGAGCCTCAACATGTTCACGCTGATTGGGTTGGGCGTCAGCGTGGCCTATGGCTACAGCGTCGTGGCGGCCCTGGCGCCCCAGATCTTTCCCGATTCGTTTCGGGATGAGGGCGGAGAAGTCGGGGTCTACTTCGAGGCGGCCGGGGTGATCGTCACACTGATCCTACTGGGCCAAGTACTAGAGCTCCGCGCGCGCAGCCGAACAGGGGCAGCGATCAAAGAGCTTCTCGGACTCGCGGCCAAGACAGCGCGACGGATTCGTGCGGACGGGAGTGACGAGGACATACCTTTGGAGGCTGTTCGCGCAGGCGATCGAGTGCGGGTACGACCTGGCGAAAAAGTGCCGGTCGATGGCGTTGTCGTGCAAGGGGCAAGCTCGATCGACGAGTCGATGGTGACCGGCGAGCCGATTCCGGTCGAAAAGCATGAGGGGGATCAGGTCGTTGGAGCCACGATCAACGGCACGGGCATGCTCATCGTGCGGGCCGAAAAGGTTGGTGCGGAGACGCTTCTCGCGCGGATCGTGACGATGGTCGCGGAGGCGCAGCGTAGCCGGGCCCCCATCCAGAAGCTGGCGGACGTAGTGTCCGGCTACTTCGTGCCGATCGTGATCGGGGCGGCCATC
>CAMYJN010000560.1 GCA_947258625.1 uncultured Polyangiaceae bacterium
CCGTCTCCTGAATCAAGCCGTAGCGGTGGCAGGTCGTCTCCATGCCGAGGCCCATGCAAAGACCCCCGGCGGTGAGGTCCTCCATTTCGACCATGACTTTGAGTGCGTAGCCCATGGGCACGAGGTATCGACTGATCTGCCCCATGTTGGCGAGCGGCTCGACGCGGACGACCATCCGCTCGGTGTCCACCTCGAGGATGTCGCGGAGGTCGATCTCGATGTGGTTACAGTCCTTCTTGTAGGTAGAGGTTCGCGTGGACATGGTCAGCCAAGGAGGGCGGGCGGTGCACATGGGACGCTCGGAGCCGGACGATTTCCAAGCGCGGACCTGCTCCTGTACGCGTCGCACCCGTTCGTCGTGCTTTTCGGGTGATGCGCCAAAACGGGCGTAGACCACGTCGCGGGTCACGCGGGCGCGCTCAAACAGAAAGCTGGCGGGCAGGGCCGTGGCCGCGACGACCACGCCACGATTGTCGGTCATCCATTGAGCAGCGCCTTTGGCGAGCTTCGACTGACCGAGCTTGCTTCGTATCGACATCTCACTCCTTAGTATGGGGATTCGTCTGATCAAGACGCGGCTGGGTAGAACTGCGCGTACCAGCGGCGAAGCTGGTGAATGGGGCCATCTGCACGCGTGAGCATCGGGTTCTTGCGATAAATCTTTCTCTCCCAGATACCGATGTCCTGGCGCCACTGCGAGACCCAGTTCCCAACGATGAACGAGGCCAAGGGCCTGGGCACGTTTCGCCCACTGAACCAGCGAAATCGAACGTGTTGGGTCATTGGACCGATCGGGGTGTGGCTTTGGTACAGCACCACGCGGCCGCGTCCTCGCGTCAACGTGAAGTCGAATCGGATTAAGCTTCCTGGGCCCTCGATGCGAACGTCGGCGTGTGCCCCGGATCCCTTGATCGCTTTCCCTCGAAATTCGAGGTTCGCGTCGTTGCCGAACCAACACACGTGCTTTTCGGTTTCATCCCGGCGCCAGGTCGCTTCGTGATGGAGCGTCATCGCCGGTACGGGGATCTCGGTCCAAGGCAAGCGCAGACGTCCATGGATCCCCGCGAAGTGCTGAAAGTCGGCGCTGTTCTCCAGGAACTCGAGCAAGTGCATCTGAACGAGCCCTGCATCGTGCTCTCCCCGCCAAATGAGCGTGTCATCGTCGATTTCAGGCACACGCTGCAAACGGTAGGGTGGCTCCGGCGCCGGGCCATCCAGAGTGGCTTGATGTCGGTGGTAGACGAGCACCCAGCCATAGAGCTCTTCGACCGCCCATGACCTCGTGCGATGTCGGGGGTCTGGACGGTCCCCGTTGGCTTGACCGACGACCGAACCGTCCCCGTGGATCTTCCAACCGTGGAACGGGCACTCGACGCAGTCACCGCGCACCTTGCCGTCAGCCAGGTTGGCACCGAGGTGCGGGCAATACGCGTCGACCACGCGAGCGTTTCCCGAAGCATCACGAAAGACGACCCATTGGTTTCCGACGCAGTGTACGAACGTCGGTCGGTCCCCGAAGTCGGTCGATCGACCGACAACGTACCATCCCTCGGGATAGGGCGGCGGGTAGGTAGCCTCACGTTCCGACTCTACCCAAGGATTCAGATCCTTTGGGCCGCGTCGTCCCGACAGTGCGTGCAGCGGTGCCCGCACAGCACCGATCATCATTTCGCCGGTCGTCGGGCCAAGAAGAAGTAGTTGGGCGTGAAGATTCCGAGCTCACCGCCGGCGATGAGAGCCTCCGCCGCCGCGCCCAGCATTCTGCTCACCTCGGTCGAACCCTTCGGTGCGATCCGCAACGCCTCGAGGGTTCGAATCGTGCGGCGTGCCATGAACCGTCCCGCACGACCCCGTCGAAGGGCGAGCAGGCTCTCGGTTTCACCTACGAGCGGCAGATACCAGGGTGTCGCTGGGTCGCAGGTGCCTGCGGCATCGTGGCTCTCTAGGAGCTCAAACCCGGCGGCGCGCACCGCATCGAGGGTTTCCGGAATCGACGCGATGTCTGGGAGACTGTCTCCCTCTTCGATGCCCTTCTTGGTGCGTTGATGTTCTGCGCTGTTCGGGTCGAACTTGCTGGTCATGCACCACTCGTAGGCGGCGAACAGGCCGCCCGGCTTTAGCGTGCGGTGGATTTCCTTGAACACGCCTTCCTTATCTGGCGCGTGGCACGTGGCCTCGAACGCGTACGCGGCATCGTAGGTCTCGTCCGGCACCTGGAGGTTCATGAAATCGCCTTTGAAGCCGGAGCACCGATGAGCGAGGCCAGCTTCTTCGTTGTACTGCTGCACCTTGGTCAGCTGGTAGTCGTTGTTGTTGACGCCTTCGATCGTGGCCCCCGAAAATCGCGCGATGCTGCGCATCGGCCCGCCGACGCCGCAGCCCACATCGAGCACCTTCATGCCTGGCTTCAGGCCGAGCCTGAGTGCGAAAGAATGCTCCGAGCGCGCGAGCGACGAGTCGAACGACTCGCCTTCGAAACGCGGGGCAAAGTGAAACGACTTTGCCCAGCCGTGCTCATAGAAATCGGTGACGAGATCGTAGTAGTGGTTGATCATCGTCGTGTAGCCAGCTTGGCGCGCCTCGACGTCGCCGCCGTTCGACTCGTCGAAGAAACCCAGGTACTCGCTGATCGCCCCGCGGACGCGGCCCCTCGTTCGCTCGTCCGAATAAAACCGATTCACTGCTTGCTCTTG
>CAMYJN010000561.1 GCA_947258625.1 uncultured Polyangiaceae bacterium
GCATCACGACGGTGATCGCGGTCAGCGCGGCGCCCAGGGAAAGCCTTCGAAACCCCTGCAGGACATCATGGGGGTCCACCCGGCTCGCGAGGTAGGCGACCGCGGCGATGGTCACCGCAATCCGGCCCCACCTCAGGTAGCGGCGGCGCGTCTCCCCGCTCGCGCTGCGTGGTCCCCGTTGATCGAGCATCTCAGTCCCCGAAGCCTAACGCGTCCTGGAGCTCTTTGAGCAGTTCTGGGGCGCGTTGCTCCACCACGCGTTGCAGCGACGGGAGGTAGTCCGCAACCTGTTCGGACTGATCCTCGAGCAACGCCAAGGCGGGACGGTGTCGAAGGGCGTCGCGGAGCCTGGCCAAAACGAAAGCAGGCTCGGCGTAATCGCGAGGCGCTCCCCAGACCGAGAGGCGAGCCTGGAGCTTCGAGAACGCCTTCCCCTGGTCGCTCCACTCGACTAGCGCGGCGGTTTCGAGCTCGATTGCATCGAGGTAACCGTCGATGTGACGCTCCTCCCGCACGAGCCAGCCGTCGAGCAACATCTCGGTTCCGATGTGGCCAACGGCGCGCGCGGTGCCGCGTCGCACACCCGACTCGGTCAAGGCAGCGAGGGCATGTGCGCACGACGCGAGAAAGGCCGGCGCTCGGTGAAACGCGTCATCGGTACGATGGTGTAGCTCGATCCCGCGTTGGATGTCCGGGTCGCGCACTATCGATAACGGGACGCCCACCATGGCTTCGAAGTCGGGCAGCATGCTCCCGAGCAGGTGCCCCGCGCGGCGGTCGGCCCAGCTCGCGACGACGGCATGTCCAAAGAAATTCAAAGCCTCAGTTCCTCTGCGATCCGGTCGAGGCTGCTCTGCTCGCACAGCTCGGCGCGTTCGCTCCGCCAGCTTACACCGGGCTCGCCTTTGAACCAGGTTCGTTGCCGGCGAGCATAGATTCGGGTCGATTTGCGGATGCGCCGGAGCGTCTCGTCGACGGAGACCCCGTCGCGCAGGTGATCGACGATTTCGCGGTAACCGACGCTGCCGAAGGGGCGAATCTCGTCTCCCCATCTCGCGCGCAGCGAACGCACCTCGTCGATCCAGCCCGCTTCGAGCATCTGCCTGGCGCGGTCTTCGATGACGGCGCCGTGGCGGTCGTGGCTCATCTCGAGGACGATGAGGAGCGCACGATACCGAGCCTCGCCAAGCGCGTGCTCCGCGCGAAGCTTGCCAAGCGGCCTGCCGGTTTGTTCGTAGACCTCGAGTGCGCGCACGATGCGAAGGGCGTCGTTTGGATGAATCGCGTCGGCCGAAATCGGGTCGATCTCGGCGAGCCGCGCGTGCAGGGCCGACGCACCATCGTTCATCGCGGCTTCCTCCAGGCGCTGCCGGATCTCGGGATCGACCGCCGGAACGTCCACGAGCCCTCGGACGAGTGCGCGAATCCAAAGCCCCGTCCCGCCAACGACGATCGGCAGGCGCCCTCGTTCGCTGATCTCTCGGATCGCCAAGTCCGCAAGATCGGCGTAGGCAACGGCGTCCACCTCTTCGTTCGGGTCGAAGACGTCGATCAGGTGATGGGAGACGCCCCCGAGCTCCGCCGCGGTCGGCTTGGCCGATCCGATGTCGAAGCCGCGGTACACCTGGACGCTATCCGCGCCGACGAGCTCGCCGCCGAAGTGACGCGCAAGCTCGATTGCCGCACCGGTCTTGCCGGTGGCGGTCGGGCCGGCGATCACCAGAATCGGTTGTAGGCTTTCAGTCAATTGCGGCCTCGGCGCCGGAAGCGGGCAGCGGGACTCGCGCGAGCACACAGGGGCGGTGCGCGTCGCGGTTCGGCCAGAGGTTCGCGACGATGTGCTCTACCGAGGACTGGACGAGCGGCTGGCCATTGGCGGTCGCTGCTCGCTGCGCCAAGGCGCGAAGAGCCGCGCTCAAGGGGTCTTCGCCGCCACGTTGCAGGGCCGCGAGGGCGTCTTCGAAAAGCGATGTGGCACGGGCATCGGCGAGTAAAGCGGGCACCGCGCGGACTACGTACGAACCTTCGCCCAACTCGGACCAGTCGAAGCCCAGGGAGCGAAGGACGGTCTCGTGGCGCCCGATTCCGGCAGCCGCCGACGCAGCGAGCTCGAGTCGGTCGGGAAAGAGCAGGTTCTGCCGTGCGACGGCGCCAGCGTCGGCAGCTTCACGAAGCGCGTCGTAGCGAACGAGGACTTCCGCGCGCTCGCGGTCGAGAAGAAGGATCTCATCGCGGGCCTCGCAAATCAACAGGCGCTCACGAACATGAGCCACGAGTCGAAGCCCGTTTGGGTTCTTGGGGGCGTATTCGGCGACCGGTTGCGCGACTTCGGATGCAGCCGACGACAGCGCCCCGCCCGGCGTCGTCGCCTCGACGTTTAGCAACGGCCCCGGTGCGCCCATGCGCGCGTCCCAGTACGCGTCGCCAGCAGGTGAAGCTGGAAGCCGAGCCGCGATCATTCGCGTCACCCGATCGACCAGTTGAGCGGCTCGTTTGAAGCGCACTTCCGTTTTCTGCGGATGCGCGTTGACGTCAACGTCCTCGGGCGCGAGCCGAAGTGAAACGACGCCGCGCGGATAATGGCCTGGTGGCAGCCGATCTCCATATGCGAACGCGATTGCACGGGCGAGCCGGCGGTCATTCACCGGCCGCCCATTCACCAAGAGAAAAAGGTGCCTGGCCCCCGCGC
>CAMYJN010000562.1 GCA_947258625.1 uncultured Polyangiaceae bacterium
AGCCCATCATGACCTTGTCTTTGGCCATTTCGAAGTCGGACATGGAGACGACGTCCTTGTCCTGACGCGCCGCCAGGAGGGCGGCCTCGTTGACGAGATTCTCGAGGTCAGCGCCGGAGAAGCCAGGCGAACCCCGTGAGATGATGTCCAGCTGGACGTCATCCCCGAGAGGCACCTTTCGTGTGTGCACCGCGAGGATGCCCTGACGGCCGTTCAAGTCGGGCCGGGGAACGATGATGCGACGGTCGAAGCGGCCGGGACGGAGGATAGCCGGGTCCAGGACATCGGGCCGGTTGGTCGCCGCGATGATGATGACACCTTCGCTCGATTCGAAACCATCCATTTCGACCAGGAGCTGGTTCAGAGTCTGCTCGCGCTCGTCGTGACCACCGCCGAGGCCAGAGCCCCGATGACGGCCGACGGCGTCGATCTCGTCGATGAAGATGATGCAGGGCGCATGCTTTTTGCCCTGCTCGAACAAATCACGAACTCGTGAGGCACCCACGCCGACGAACATCTCGACGAAGTCCGAGCCGGAAATGCTGAAGAACGGAACGCCGGCCTCTCCGGCAATGGCCCGCGCCAGAAGCGTTTTACCAGTGCCAGGCGCACCCATGAGCAGGACGCCCTTCGGAATGCGGCCCCCAAGGCGCTGAAACTTCTTTGGGTCTTTCAGGAAGGCGATGATCTCTTCGCAGTCGTCTTTGGCCTCGTCGATGCCGGCCACGTCTTTGAAGGTGACCTTGTTCTGGGACTCGTTGAGTAAGCGCGCGCGCGACTTTCCGAAGCTCATCGCCTTGCCGCCGGATGCCTGAAGCTGCCGCATGAAGAACAAAAGGATGCCGACGAGGAAAATCATGGGAAGCCAGGTCACCAGGATGCTCGTCCAGAGGCTGTTTTGATCTTCGGGCAGGTACTCGACGCTCACTTCGTTATCGAGCAGCCGCTGGTTGATCTGCTCCCCCATGATCCCAACGGTGACTTTCTCGTTGCGGACGCCACGCTGACCTTGCGCGCTTTCGTCTGCAGACTTGAGCCAGTAGGTGTACTCGCCGCTGTTGTCTTGTGGGCGGATTTTGACCTTCTGAACTTTGCCCGCGGAGACGTCGGTGACGAACTCGCTGAACGGTACGCTTCGAGGCTGCTCCTCGCGCGCGACGAAGTTGAAGATGACGATGCACATCAGAATCACGAGGACCCAGAAGAGCAGTGTTTTTTGGCTTTGTTTCATATGGTAAGGCGGGACGGGAGGCCGAGCTGTCGAACTAGCTGGGAGCCACAACCCCTGGTTGTCTTTGTGAGGCCGCAGAGCCCAGTTGGCAACCTTCGCCTCCTTTGGCGACTCGAGGGCGGCTCAAGAGCGGTTGCTGCGTGTTCTTCGATGCTCACGATATTCCAACGAAAGCCCGCCGCTTTGCCGACGGACCGACCAATCAGATCCTAGCAGGACCTCTCCCCTACCCGTAAGAAGTCGGCCGATCTCGACCAGGTGGCTGCGGTTGGGGGTTAACCCGGTCTCCTGGGCGATCCAGCGACGTAGCCATCGAATCCGAATAGGCGCGGCGAGCTCGGTCAGGGCGTCGACAGGAACCGTGCGCTCGCCCAGTGGCGGCAGTTCGGGGAGCTGTGCGTCGAGGTAGGCATTGAGCTCGGCGGCCTCTTCGCCGATCGCGCTGAGATGTTCCACCAAACTGAAATCCTCGGCGAGCAGTACGGGCAAGACCTCGTGACGAATGCGAACCCGCTCGAAGTCCCGTTGATGATTGGACGGATCATCGATGAACGGCAGACCCCGTTCGAGAACGTAGGCGCGAAGCTCGGAACGACGGCAGTCGAGGAGCGGCCGGATCACACCATCCGCCCGCCGCGGCTCGATCGCCCCGAGGCCACGAATCCCCGTTCCACGCAGGATTCGGGCGAGCACCGTTTCAGCCTGATCGTCTTGGCTGTGACCCACGGCAATGCACGTCGCACCATGAGTCCGGGCGATCTCGTGGAGCGCGCGATAGCGGAGCTCGCGGGCCCGGCCCTGAATCGACGGCCCCCGCCTCGTCACCTCGACCCGCGCGCCGTAAAAGGGAAGACCAAGGTCGCTTGCGAGCGCCGACACCTGCTCCACCTCGGCCGCGGATTCGGGCCGCAGACCGTGGTCGACCGACGCAACGCAGAGCGTGATGCCGAGCTCGGTGCGCAGGCGATGGAGCACGTGCACCAGCGCAGTCGAATCGGGCCCGCCGGAGCACGCCACCAAGACGTGATCTCCACGAGAAACCAAGCCGCGCTCGCGAACCGTACGCCGCACCGTCGAGGTGATCATGAAGGGACGCTAAAACACGCCCGACGCGAGGGAAAGCCGCAACTCCGTTCGGTCGCGGAGGCCACCCATTCGCATGGTTTCGGCGTCTTGCACAGCCTGTCTGGAGAAAGAAAAGCCAGGGGCTGCCAGGCGAAGCCCCGAACGGGAGCGACGAAGAAGCCCGGGACCGGCTTCGGCGGTCTCGAGGGCTCTTTGCTCCTTCTCGCTTCGAACCCGAATCTGCGGGGTGGGCTCCCAGTTATCTTGCCGCTCTTTGCGGACGCCTTTGACGGTCACCAGGATGGCCGGCATCACACCGGCGAGGCCAACGACCAGCGCGGCAACCGAACCCTTCGAGCGGCCAGGCTTGTCGAGCGCGAAATACCCGGC
>CAMYJN010000563.1 GCA_947258625.1 uncultured Polyangiaceae bacterium
CGCGGCTCCGGGCCCATCGCGCGAATGATCGTAGCGGCGATGTCATGGCGGGTCGCAGAGAGCGCAGCTGCAGCCTTGCTCACCTCGACGAGATCGAGGGAGCTCGCGGCCAAGGGAGGGGCAAGCCATGGAAGAAGCTGGGCCAAGCGATCGAAGGGAAGGTCCCCCATCACCTCTGCAGCATCTGCAACGGAGAGCGATTCCAGGACCCGCGCGACCTCAGCAGGGTGTGCATCGGTGAATGCGTTGAGCAACCTCAATTCAAGCTCCACGGGGACCCTCCTCGCTTAAAAGCACGCACCGACTGTTCCCGAAATCTCGACCTGGAATCGAGATCTCGCCATCGGCAGTCTCCAACATGACCGCAGTCCGACTCGTTCTCACGATGCGACCTTCGTCTGGGCCAAGACGAACCCGCTGGCCGACTCGGTGAGACTTGTTCACGTAGTGCATCGCAAGGATGTCCGCGACTAGCTCGCGGGCTCCAAGGCCAAACGCCAGCGCTGCGGCCGCGAGTGTGGCCGCCACCAAAATCATGAACATCGCGCTCAGAAGCGACACATCCAATCCAAGCCGCTCTGCTGCGACTAGGCCGGTGGCGATCACGATCGCCAGCTGCGCGAACCGGGCCAAGCCTCGGGCTTGGGACACTGGCAATCGGACGGCGGTCTTCACGATCGCGTTTCGGGCGAGCCGGCCGGCGACGATACCAACGAACAAGAGCGCGGCGGCGAGCGCCAATCTCGGCAGGTAGCTGGCGAAGGCGCCGATCCACCGGCTGAAGACGGCAATGTCGAGCGCATCGATGGCGACCATCGCGGTGATCAACAAGACCAGCCAGTACACGCCGCCCGCTGCGAGGTTCCCAACGTCGTTGTCTTCAACTGCCTCCGACCAGGCCGCACGGCCTGCCCCCGAAGGTATCCGCATCGCGAGCCTTCGGAAGATTCCGCGGACGACCCTCCGCAGGGCCCAGGCCAAGCCCCATCCGAGAATCAAGATGATGAGCGCTGTCGCCAGATTTGGGAGTGCGGAGATCAGGCTCAGCTTCCATTGGGTCAGTGAAGACAGGATTTGGTTCGTCGTGTCGTCGAGCTTCATAGAGTTTCTCCAGCTGGGTCATGGCGACCGGCGTCTCGAGCTGCCGGCGCCAGGTGCTTGGTTTGGGGTGCGGTGGCGATTATTCCGCGCTCGCGGCGACGTTGCGATCTCGAGCCCAGCTGGCTTCGTCGGTGCCAGTCGCCATCTCTTCTCCAACCGACGTGATCGAAACCCGGCTGGAATTCAAACCGAGCGCGCGCATGTAGTCCCGAACGGCGCTCGCACGTCGCTCGCCGAGTGCGATGTTGTATTCCTCGGTGCCACGCGGATCGCATGCACCGGTCAAAAGGAGCCCGCCTTCGAGCCCTTGGCCTCGAAAACATTCGACGGCCTCCTGGATGGTCGCAAGTGCAGTGCCGTCGAGCTCCGCTGAATCGAAAGCGAAGTACACCGTCTGCAGCTCGCAGCGGACCTCTTCGATCGGTACCGGCTCGGGCTCTGGAGGAGGCGCTTCCGCCCCCGTGGTGACCTCTGGCTCGGGTTCCTCTGCCTCCTTTTTGCAGCCAGCCATCGCCGCTGCACTCAGGGCCGTACAGATGGAAATCGTGAGGACAGTATTTAGATGCATCTTCATTTCTTGTTTCTCCATAGTCTTCGGGCGATCGGGGTTAGAACGACTTTCGATAGTCGGTCTTGTGGCACTTTGGGCAAGGGGGGATTCGGCTGGTGTCGTCCAGCTGGAGCTCGGTGCCACAGGCCTTGCACGTGAGGGTGCCGGGGCCGGTGACCTGCCCGGTGCGAAAGCTCAGCGTTGCTTCGGACTTCGCCGCCCAGGTCTTGAACGTGTCGCCGAGCGAATCGAAGAGATGAGAGGCCAAGTCGGCAAAGCCAGCGCCAGCGCGTGAGGGATCGAGCGCAGCCTTGGTTGCCTTGGCCGCCTGGTCGAAGTCGACCCTGGTCGCTTCGAGGTCTTTCCGTAGGAACTCTATTGCATGACGGCCTTCCTGCTTCGTGAACTCGCCGGCCTCTTCGAGCTGATCGGCCGCGCTCTCGAGCGCCTCGTCGATCCAGGCACCGGACTTCTTCTTGCTGTTCTCGAAAATCTGCTTGGCTCGTTCTGCCAGCTTCTCGTAGTTCTTGATTTCGCGATCTTCATTCATCGTCTCGTCTCCTTCCAGGGCTTCGATGAGCCACTGATTGGACCGCGCGAGGAGCACGAACCGTGCCAAGGGCCGCCGCCCGCGGATTGGGCCCAACGCCGTGGCCGCTGAAGCGCGCTCCGACCACATGAGGAGGCGGGAGTGCAGAATTTGCTCTCCCTCAGACGCGACCGATGCAATGGCTGCACAGGGGGGGCGGTGGATCGTGGACGAGCCACCCCAGTCGGGCCATCCTCGAGCCATGACTCAGGAACAGACCGGTCGGATTCTGATTGTCGAGAGCGACCGGGCTCTGCAATCCAAGCTCGAGGGGCAGCTCTCGGCGATCGGGCACATCGTGGAGACGGCGCCCGACAGCGTCGCCGCCCTCGAGCACCTGGAGCGGTCGATGCCCGACGTGGTTTTGCTGGCAATCGACCCGGAACGGGCGGGTGGCTTCGACTTTCTGCAACAAGCCAGAGACCTGCTTCCTGCTGCCTCGTTCA
>CAMYJN010000564.1 GCA_947258625.1 uncultured Polyangiaceae bacterium
TCGCGATCAACGCAACCGCAATCTACCTCCTCTTCACGGTGATGCACGACAGCATGCATCGCACCGCCCACGAATCACGTTTCATCAATGATCTGCTCGGTCGACTGTCCGCCCTTACACTTACGGTCACCATGCCCCTTTTTCGGGCAGTTCACTACGAGCATCATTCACATACCAACGATCCCGAACGCGATCCCGACCTCGTGGTCAACCGGGGTCCGAGATGGGCCCTGCCTTTTTGGTGTTTAGCGATCGTGGTTGTGTATCGCCGACATTATTTCGGCCGACGAATGTGGCGCGACCGCTCAGACCTCATTGAAGCGATCGCGATGGAGTGCTTGTTGCTGGGCGCGATCCTATTGGCCGCTGCAACGGGAACATTTGCGACTCTTGCGATCGTCTGGCTGGGGCCCGCTCTGATCGCGGTAGCTGTCTTGGCGCTATGTTTCGATTTCTTGCCGCACTACCCGTACAAATCCAGGGAGCGCTATCTCGACACACGAATCTACCCAGGGCGCATTCTCAACGCATTGCTCCTCGGTCAGAACTACCATCTGATCCATCATCTTTGGACAACCATTCCCTGGTACCGCTACCAGCGCGTATTTGGCGAGGTCGAAGATGAGTTGGTTGGGCGTGGGGCCCGAATCGAGTGGCGCAACGACCGCGCAGAGCAAGCGATTGTCTAGTGCGTATCTGACCGGCGCGGAGACGCTAGGCGCGCTCACCAGTTGACCGCGACTGGACCCACTGGGGGCTGGCCACTGCTCTCGGATCGCCGCGAAAGAAGGACGCCCGCGGTGACGCCCCCTGCGACCAAAACGGCGCTGGCGGCGACGATCCACGGCCACTTCTTCCTTTTGGCCTTGGGGCTGTCGTCTCTTGGCGTGTGCTGGGGCATCTCGAAACGGCGTCCCGAACTGGAAGGCATCAAGACGTGCGCTCCCTCGATGGTTGCGGTGAACAGCACACCTCCCTGGCGGGTGCGCGCGGTCGCGGCGCATCCGTTGTGCACGCCGGGATCCGGAAGCTTCAAGCTCGCGCTCGTCCCTTGTGATGTCCGCGAGATCGTCCGAGCGTTGCTCTCGATGTTGCATTGAAGCGTGGTGTGATCCACCAGCCCTTCCGGCACGCGCAGCACCTGTGCCACCATCCACGACTCCCCTTCGAGGGTCTTCGCTTCGATTCGAAGCTCCACGCTCTGCTCGCTGCTCTGCGCCTCACGCAGTTCGTCGAACACGGTACGCACCGAAGGAGGCGCCAGTCGGCTCAGCTGGTAGCTCCCCCGCACGGCTAGGAGCCGGCGGAGGTCTGCCCGCATCGATGTCTCGTCGCCGAGGGCGTGGTGCACGAGCGCCCGCATTTCAAACAGCTGCAGCAGCTCTTCGATCGTCAGGTCTGCGTTTCGCGCAGCAGCGTCGAAGCTATCGAGCGCGCGCTCGAGATCTGCTTCCTGGTAGGCGTCGACGGCTCGATCCAACATCGGATGCGCGTGCACCGTGCTTGGCAGCAGCCAATACAGAGCAAAAACCACAACAATTACAATCCGAAACCCCACTTTTCGCCCGATTGCCACAGTAGCGTAACCT
Source organism: uncultured Polyangiaceae bacterium (assembly GCA_947258625.1). GTDB lineage: Bacteria > Myxococcota_A > Polyangia > Polyangiales > Houyiibacteriaceae > SG8-38. Next base: position 1,590 of record CAMYJN010000564.1, read on the forward strand.
ACATAAATAGTCAAAGATTCCGCTGGCATTGATATGACCGGGCCCGCTACGCTGGTGTTGGGGAATACGAACCAGATGTCACGCGGTCCCGAAGACGCAGCGGCGCTCGAGGCGCCTGTGGTGGAGATGCTTCCACCTACACAAGACTCGGTTCTGCCCGAGCCGACCGGCCCGGAGCGCATCGGGCGCTACAAGCTTTGCTTCGAGCTCGCAGCGGGCGGGATGGCCACCGTCTACCTGGCGAAGGTCGACGGCGATTCCGGCTTCGAGAAACTAGTCGCTCTCAAACGGATTCACCGTCACCTCGCCAAGGAGAAGAGGTACGTCGACATGTTCCTCGACGAGGCAAGGATCGCCTCGCGAATTACCCACCCCAACGTGTGCAGCGTGTTCGACTTCGGTCACGCCGATGGCGAGTACTACATTGCAATGGAGTACCTAGTCGGCGAGCCCCTATCGCGGCTGTGTGGGAAAGTCGCACGAAATTCAAAACAGCGGCGCCACCCGCTTCTTCCAATTCGCATGGCGCGCGTGATCGCGGATGCCTGCGAAGGGCTGCACGCGGCGCACGAGCTCAAAGACGCAAACGGCGAGCTGCTTCATGTCGTGCACCGCGACATTTCGCCATCGAACCTATTCGTAACCTTTGACGGTTCAGTGCAGGTCGTCGATTTCGGTATCGCCAGCGCACGCCAGCGCGTTCACCACACTGCCACGGGCCAGATGAAGGGAACCTTCGCCTACATGGCGCCTGAGCAGCTTGCGGCGAGGCCCATCGATCGCAGGGTCGACATTTGGTCGCTCGGCGTTTCCTTATGGGAAATGCTGGCGCTCAAACGCTTGTTCCGCCGCGACACGACGGCCAACGCGGTTCACTCGATTTTGTACGATGATCTGGTGCCACCATCGGTGCACCGACCTCAGGTGCCTGAAGAGCTCGATGCAATCGTCATGAAAGCACTGGAGCGTGACCCCAACAATCGCTGGCAAACTACGCGCGAGATGGGGCGTGCGCTTCGAGAGTATCTTGGAGCTCAGCCAGCCATCGTCGGTCCTGCGGAGCTGTCCGATTGGATGGATGCGGTCTTTCC
>CAMYJN010000565.1 GCA_947258625.1 uncultured Polyangiaceae bacterium
GCCGTTAGTTATCGGTTTATCATGTAGCGGAAGGCCAGGTTCAGCCGGTGGTCCTGACCGAATTGCGCGTCGAAGTTGACCCTGCGGCCGTAGAAGTACTCCACCGCGATGAACAGATGATTCACTGGCTCGTAGTCGAGGGTCACGGTCGCGGTCACCGAGCCGCTGAACGTTTCGGGCGCCTGGCCGGCGACGTTCAAGACGTCCACGTGCGACAGCATGAAAAGCGAGTTCCACTTGTCGGCCCAAGGCCGCTCCCAGCCCGCCCAAATGCCCCACGCGTTGGTGGTCAAGAGCGTGTTCGTGGCGTCGATGTAGGTGCCATCCAGCCCGCCCGCGATGCTGGTGTCGAACATCAGCCCGCTGACTCCCGGGCCGATCAGGAAGTTCCACTTCAGGCGGTCCCCGTTCTTCGTTGGGATGTTCGCCCAGCCGCTCAGCGTCCCTCCTGCAACCCACTTGGTGGCCCGCGCTTCGGTCACCGTGCTCTCGGCGACGAAGTATCGGACGATGACTGCGGCCATCAGATTGCCCCATTTGGGGCTGTAGTCATACCTCACCAACATGTCGGGCGCGTTGAAGGCGCTCTCGGCATTGGTGAATTCGGTCCTCGGTAGCTCGATCCCGGCGGTCAAGACGTGCGCATGTTTCCTCTGGCCCCTGCTGAGTGCGGCCGCGTACCGGAGCACGGGCCGACGGACCTCGGGATAGGCCCCTGGCGCAGCGCGGTCGAAATACGCGGGCCACGTTCCACCGTTCGACAACGTGCTGTCGGCCTGGCCGAAGGTAAGATGGCCGACTTGAATGAAGAACTGGCGAACGCGAGGCCCGTAGCCGTCGCCGAGGACGTCACCCCCGAGGTCCATTTCGAAGAGCATGTGGGCGACCCCAGGGAAGTTCTTCCTCTTCCGTTTCCAATCGAACAAGTGCCGGTACTCGAAGAACATACGGCTGCTCCGGACATCCACGCCGGTGCTCGGCCGTTTCAGCGTTGGCACGATCACGGCGGCAGCAGAGAACTCTTGCTCCATCTCGAGGCCGTTCCCTTGGAAGTCGTGGAAGAGCGCGAACTGGACCCAACCCGACATTCGGAGCTCGCTCGGTGTGTCCTTGAGGCCCCACCAACCCTTGTCGATGACGTCTTTCTTGGGCGTCCCGATGTGCCAGGCCGCATTGTAGTTGGCCGGTTGCGCCGCGGCGATGCCTTCATGAAATTGCGCTCGCTGTTCATCGGTCATGCCGCGCGCCGCGGCGGTCGCCTTGTCAGCAGCCTCCTGGTCGTCCTCCTCGCCGGGGGCGGGCCTGGCTTTCGGTTCGGCCTTGTCCTGTTTGGCCTCGAGCTCGGAGAGCCGGTTTTCGAGCTCCTGGTTTTGGGCTTCGAGCTCCTCAATCCGCTCTTCTTGGGACTTTTGTTCTGAGTCCTGCGCAAGGGATGGCGTGGGAGCCGAGAGCGCCCACGCGATCGCGACGAGCCATGCCCACTGGTTCTTCCGCCTCTTCGGTCGCATGGTCTCCCCGTTAGTCTCCGCTTGTCGTTTAGGACCTCGTAGAAGCGGGCTCGGGTTTCTGCCAGGGCCACCGACCGCTCATTTCGAGAGATGTCGTCCACCCGAGGAACGTGCGAATGGCGACCATGATCGCCAAGTAGCCCACTTTCTCCAACGTGGGATCGATGATGATCGTCTTGATGATCGTGGCGGCGACCAGAACCTCGAGCCCGATCAGGACGACGCGTGCAATCGCCTTCCGATAGCTCTCAAAAGCAGGCAGAGCCCCGTCACGCTGAACGTTGCGGACCCAATGGAAGGTCACGATGACGAACCCGAGCAACAGGAGGAATGCGCCGATATCTTCCAGCGCCCGTATCAGCGTGGCGAGGCCTTGAACGACCGTGTCAGACATGGCCTTGCTCCTCCACAGAGGGTTGCCAGGGCCACCGACCCTCGGTCTCGAGCGTCAGCGTCCAGCTCACGACGGTGCGAACGACGACGAGAAACGCGAGAACCGCGAGCGAGCCAAAGGTGGGCTTCACGGTGATCGTCTCGATGACGTCGCTGAGGACGAGAAGTTCGAGCCCCAGCAGCAACGCGCGCCCAAGGTCGACCTTGAACTGGCTGAAATTCTGCGCGAGAGCCACCGTCCGGAAACGCTGCGCGTATCGCCCCGAAGCCAGGACGAACCCTACGACGATGATGAGCACGGCAAAGAGGCTGATGAGCCCAGAGCCGCGTTCCAGATATGTGGAGATTTGTTCAACGAGGTCACTCATGTCTACCGGTCCATTACGATGCCAGCCGACACCCACCCGCTGTGATCACAACATGGGAGGAAAATCGGAAAGAACGATGTCATTGGAGCCGCCGCCTCCGCGACCCTGAGTCGGGCGCCCCAGTGGGGCGCTCCGACCGAGGCCTACGAATGCGCTGCAGAAATCGGGGTACTTTCCCGGTTAAGCCTCTACCGGCCAGCGGCGCGGCTTCGAGGTGAACGGCGCGCGAGGCGTTTGTCGCTCGGTCAGGCCGTTCTCGCGCAGGCGCCGGAAGAAGTGAGGGAAGCGGTCCTCTCCGAAGAAGGGCTCGCCATTGATGATACTCAGCGGCACGCCACCGTGACCGGCCCGGAACTGCACCTTGGAGTTCTCCTGCCACACGGCGTCAATCTCGGCGGTGTTCTTCT
>CAMYJN010000566.1 GCA_947258625.1 uncultured Polyangiaceae bacterium
CTGTGTCGCCGGCGTGCCCAGGTTTCTGTGGTTGACCGTGTTTCCCTCCCAGACGTATTCTATCGCTTCACTGATCTGCGGACCGTCCGCCGAAGGCTTCGTTGCTGGCGGCCCCTATGCTCAACTGGAGGGTTCTCCGATGCATTTGCAAGTTCCGCATCTCAATAAGCGCGCTCGGCTCCTGCTTCCCTTCGCCGCGTTATTCGGACTGTTCCTAACGGCAAGCCCCGTATTGGCGGATGGCTCCCTGAGTGTCGGAACCTGCGCGCGCGACATCACACCCATCTCGCCAAATCTGGCGTCGGCCTACGAGACCGCGTTCAATGTGCCTGCCGTCATCAACCATACCGACCCGGTCTACCTGGCCGGCTTTGGGAATGGCCGCGAGGCGACCGACTACAACGATCGCCTATGGGCGCGTGGCGTGGTGCTCGACCGGAAGGATTCGCGCATTGCAATCGTCAGCATCGATTTGATTGGCTACTTCAAGAACGAAGTCGACACGATCCGGGGGCTCGTCTCGCCTTCGTCGGAGATCGACTTCGTCCTGGTGTCGAGCACGCACCAGCACGAAGGCCCAGATACGCTCGGCCTGTGGGGCCCCGACGAGACCATCACTGGAATCGACTACGGCTATCTCGACTTCGTGAACGCTACCATCGCGGACTGCATCGACGAAGCCTCCGCGAACCTCGAGAAGGCACGCATCTACTACGCCACCGCCAATAGCGCCGGCCTCTCGCTGGGCGTTGATCCGGAGGATGATGGCTTCGGGGTGGCGGACGGCAAGGTGCTCGCGGGCGACGACCTACTCGCCCCAGACACTCAAGGTCGCATCGTCGACCCGACGATTGCCACCATGCAGCTTACGACGCGCAAGGGCAGCTCCCTCAAAGTGCTCGCGACCCTCGTGAACTTCGGGAGTCACCCGGAGAGCCTTGGCTCGAACAACACGCTCATCACCTCGGACTTCCCGCACTACGTGCGGGAGCGCATCGAAGCCGAGTACGGCGGCGTCGCAATTTGGATGGCGGGCGACCTTGGAGTGCTCCAGGGGCCCCTCGATATCGACGTCGAGGACCCGGACACGGGCATGCCCGCGCCGCGCCGCACCTTCCGCTTCGCGGAGGTCCACGGCACCCAGCTCGCGGAGCGCGCGATCGAGGCGATCGATGCCGTGCGCTTCGGAAAGAACAAACGCCCGAGTCCCAAGAACGGCGCACCGGCACCCCAAATTTCGTACGCCACAGTCGACCCTGTAGCGATCCGGCTCGACAACCCGTACTTCCGCTTCTTCACCGCAATCGGCGTCCTCGACGTGCGGCGGTCGCTCTTCACGGACGGGGTGCCCGACGACTCGGTGGGCAATCCCTTCCCGCCGCCGTTCGACGTCATCCCACAGGCTCTCGGCGAGGATATTCAGACTGAGGTCAGCGCGGTGCGCATTGGCAAGGGCGCCATTGCAGTAGTACCCACCGAGCTCGACCCTCAGATCGGCCGGACCTATCGAAGCGCCCTTGTGAACGCGACCGGAGCGGAGCACACCTTCATTGCGGGGCTTGGGAATGACCAGATCGGTTACCAGGTTCCGGAGGCCAAGTTCGACGACAGTTGTTTCATCTGTGCGCCCTTCATCCTCGTTGGAGCTCCGGATTCCTGTCCGCTCTTCCCGAACATCGACTGCAACACCGTGTTCCAGAACAATGTGGGAGAAGACGTGAGTCCAAAGGTAAGCGACGCGATCCAAGAGGCAATCGACGGCCTGTGAGGCCAGCGATCGGATGAGCGCAGCTTCGGGCCACGACCACCGAACCGCTGCGATGCGGCTCGCCATCGCGGCCCTCGTTGCCTTTGTAGCCGGGCCCACACGCGCCCATGTCGTCTACGGCACCCCTACCCTGTCTCTGCTCACCCAGGATGCGGACCTCGTGCTACGCGTACGCATCATCGATCCATCTAGCGACCTTCGGCTCGCGGACTCTTCGGCGCATGAAGTAGGCGTGGTCGCCGAGGTCCTCGAGGCGCTCAAGGGCAGCTACGCGAAAGAACGCGTGGCGTTCGTGCAGCACGGCCACGGCTCCCCCGAATACGAAAAAGGAGAGGAAGTAGTGGTCTTTCTCAAGCGCATCGATCGCAGCCCAGAGCTCGGGGGGAGCGCCGTGGCGAGCCGCATCCACTGGGTCTCCGAACAGGAGGCCGGCACCCGGTTTGCGCTCAATGCGCGCGTGCGAGCGGACGTGGTTGCGGCGGTTCGAGCCTACACGCAAGTCGCGGCGCTCGCGCCCGAAGCCCGGCCGGAGGCCATGCATCGAATCACGCTGCAGCTCCTCGCCTCCCCCCATCCGATGCTCTCCTCCTCTGCTCTCCGGGATTTGGTGATGGCCGGCGATGCCTCGCTTCTCAGCGCCCGGGATCTTCCGGTCCTGGAACCTTTGCTTGGGAGCCCTGCAACACCGATCGGTATACGCATCGGCCTGCTCGTCGAGCTCGAACGCCGCGGCCTTGTCGACGGCCCGGCACGTTGGGCCAAGCTCTTGCGCACGACGACGGGTAGAGACCGTCTCGCCGCCGTGCGCGCCAGCGCGGCGCACCCGAGCGAGCCGGTGACCGCGGAGCTCCTTGCGCTGCTTGCGAACGACGACCATCAGCTCGTGTCCGCTGCAGC
>CAMYJN010000567.1 GCA_947258625.1 uncultured Polyangiaceae bacterium
GCACTATCTCGAGGAAACCGAGAGCCCAACCAGAGAAGGCGAAGTGCGCGGACGGATCGAAGCGCTTCAAGAATCGATCGCGGAAAAAGAAGCGACCGAACGCGCACTCGAAGAAGCTGCGGTTCGTTACCAGACGGTGGCGCAGAAGCAAAGCATGAGCGACGGACGCCGGCTTCCAAGATCGACGATCATCGGTGGCACGGTCTTGGCTGTGTTCGGCGCTGCCGGTGTTGCAGCGATGAGTGTCGGACTCGCGCAAAACGGATCGTGCAGTACGCAAGTCGCGGGACAGTGCACGGTGGAGAGCTCAGCGACGGCTTGGACATACGTCTATGGGGGCCTCGGCATCGCGGCCTTGGCAGGAAGCGCGACCTGGTTTGCGATCGGGGCCAAGCGCGCAAAGGAGAAGCGACGGACGCAGGTTTCGTTCTTGCCGACCGGGCTGATGGTATCAGGAACGTTCTGAAGTACGTATCGAAAAAGATACCCACCGAGAACGGTAGAAACCTTTATATTTTCAACACGTTGAGGAGTAGTGAAGCCGTGTCAATCAGGTCGGCGGGGCTCTGTACCCGTGGTGCACGCAGGATCGGAATCCGCGGGATGTAGTCGGCGAGCACGTCGGCATTCGAGCTGCGGCTGAGGTCGTCTTTGTAGCTTCGATCCACGTGGTTGAGCACGATTGCACGCACCGAGATCTTCCTCTTTCGCAGCGCTTCCACTGCGGTGATCGTGTACGAGAGAACGCCGAGCGCGTTGCGCGCAACGAGAACGGTTTGCAGGTCCAGCAACGCGGCGAAGTCCGCGATCGTGTGTTCGCGATCGAGTGGGACGAGCACCCCGCCAACGCCTTCGACGATCGAGTAGTCTGCGTCGCTTGAAAGCTCGCGCACTCGTTTGGCAAGTGCGCGCAAGGAACCGATGCGCGGGCCTCCTCGCTTTTCAATCGCGTACGGTGCCAGCGGTTCCTTCGCGCGATACAGACCGGCGGCGTTTGCCAGGGACTCATCACCGCACGCGTGCGCCAGCGCAAGCGCATCGACAGGATCCGGATCGACGCCGGTTTCAATCGGCTTGATCGCGGCGACGTGTTTGCCCCGTTGCACGCAGGCACTTGCAAGTGCGGTTGCAAGCCATGTTTTGCCAACTCCGGTGCCCGTCGCTGTAATGAACGCGCCCTTCATGCTGGGCCTCCTATCTTGGGTTGCGGAGCGATGCGAATGCGTCGATCGCCCTCGCGATCTGTTCTGGTCGATGTGTCGCCATGGGTGTCAGTCGAAGCCTCGCGGTTCCTCGTGCCACGGTCGGTGGCCGAATCCCTTGGACGAAGACCCCTCGATCGAGGAGCTCCGCCGAGAGCCGCATGGTACGATCGTTCTCACCGATCAAAACAGGGAGAATTTGACTCTCGCCGTCGGGCACATCGAAGCCTAGGTCCCGAAGCCCCAAACGGAGCGTGGCGGCGTGACTGAGCAAGGTGCGGCGCGCATCCTCCGCATCATGAACCAAGCCGAGCGCTGCAATGGCGGCACGGGCGAGCATCGGAGGAGGTGCGGTCGAGTAGACAAAGCTTCGCGCTCTGTTGCGGATCAGACCAACCGTGGGCTCGCTTGCCGCGACGAACGCGCCTGCAACACCGAACGACTTACCGAGGGTCCCAACGACGAGGTCTGGCTTGACGCCGGTGGCCGCAGCAACGCCTCGACCGTTTGGCCCGAGCACTCCGAGGGCATGCGCTTCGTCGACGAGAAGGCCGGCGTCGAAGGCATGGGCCAGCTTTGCGATCTCAACCAGTGGCGCTGTCACGCCGTCCATCGAAAAGAGCGAATCGGTGACCACGAGCGCGCGCCTGCCTTTTGCTCGATGCTGCTCGAGCAGGGACGCGAGATCGTCGGGGCTTCGGTGTGCGTAGACGTGGATTTCCGCGCGGGAGAGTCGACAGCCGTCGATGAGGCTCGCATGGTTGAGCGCGTCGCTGAAGACGACGTCGCCTGGACCGACGAGCGCTTGAATGGTGCCGACGTTGGCGGCGTAGCCGGTCGAGAAGAGCGCGGCCGCAGGAGCCCCGAGGAAGTCGGCAAATGCGTGCTCGGCCTCCCGGTGGGCATCCATAGTGCCGGTGATCAGACGCGATGCGGCTGCGCCGACCCCATCGATACGCAGGGAGCCCTCCGCGGCCGCCGCGATGGCCGGATGGCTGGCGAGGCCCAGATAGTTGTTAGAACAGAGGCAGAGGACCGGCTTTCCGTCGATCACGACTTCGGGGCCCTGACGGCCCGAGATTCGGAGCGGCTTTCGCAGGAGACCAGAAGCTTCGAGTTCGGAGAGGGCTTCCTGGATTTGGCGGTCAAAGCCCATTGTGGGGATCTAAGCCCAGCGGCACGCGGCGGTCAAACCCGCCTCGCCGACGATGTTGCACGTGAAACATCTGGGACCCTCCGCCTCTTCTTCGGGATGTTGCACGTGAAACAATCAGAGCTGGAGGCCCGCGCGCGGGTCGGTCTCGAAGGCATCCTGAACCGTCTTTAGCGCCTCTTCGACTTGGTCGTCGCGTCCTTTGGGCAGCACGATCTCCAGGTGTGCGATCAGATCCCCCCTGGGCTTGTCCTTCGGCTGGATCCCTTTGCCGCGCAGTCGGAGCTTGGAGCCGTTCTTGGAGCCGG
>CAMYJN010000568.1 GCA_947258625.1 uncultured Polyangiaceae bacterium
CTGTTGGCCGAACGGGATCTTGATGCGACCTGGGCTACGCTGAATGGACCGCAGGCACTCGAGCGCCTATTGGTCGAGTTTGGGGGCGAGGTCACTGCCGCGATCGGCAATGAAATCGACCGCCTCGAAGCGGAGCTCACCGAGGCTGCGCCAGAGGCTCAGCATGTCGATCTCGAGCCCGACTGAGCCAAGAGACAGTGGCATCCGCTGCAGGAGATCGCCTCTGCGGAGGGGCCAACCTGGCTCATCGGGCTTCTGTCGTTCGATCCAGGGCTCTGCCACGGCGCGTGTTACCGTTCCCACCCGCCCCTTGCGTTGACATGGGTGTTGCGTGGGGTCCGTGCCGAGAATCCCATCAGTGTGATGTCCTCCTACTTCAGAGCGATTGCCATCGATTTCGACGGGACCCTCACCCAAGGAGGTCGACCGGAGGAAGGGGTGCTCGCGTCTTTGGCAGACGCTCGCGACGCTGGGATGGCGCTCCTCTTGGTAACCGGCAGAGTGGTTTCAGACCTGTTACACGTTTTTCCTGACGCGGAGCGATGGTTCGACGTGATCGTTGCAGAGAACGGAGCCGTGATCCGCCGCGAAGGAGTATCCCATCCACTCACCACACCAGTCCCCCTGGAGCTCGACGCGCCGCTGGTGGAAAGTGGTGTGTATTTTCAACGGGGCCTGGTGCTCCTTGCGTGCAACATTGAAGATGAGATCGTCGTTCTAGAGCAGGTGCGGCGCCTCGAAACGGACTGCCAATTGATACGCAACCGGGGGGCCCTGATGGTCTTGCCCTCGGATGTTTCCAAAGGCTCGGGTCTTCTCAAAGCATTGGAAGACCTTCGCATTTCGTATCACAGCACAATCGGAATCGGGGATGCAGAGAACGACTTGGCTCTGCTTCGCCACTGCGAGCTTGCCGTTGCAGTCGGCAATGCCGTCGATTCCTTGAAGCGAGAAGCGGATACCGTTCTCACCGCCAACGCCGGCGAAGCCGTCGCCGATTTCCTTAACGAGCGGGTCCTCGCTGGTGCGCCATTGCCCGCGTCGCGTCGCTGGCAGGTTACGCTGGGGCAGTCGGACAGTGGTGGCCGAGTCAGGATGCCGGCGTCCCAAGCGAACGTGTTGGTCGTAGGAGACAGCGGTGTCGGGAAGTCCTATGCCGCGGGCCTTCTCGCGGAGCGGTTGATCGAGCTCGACTATTCCGCGTGCATCCTCGATCCCGAAGGTGATCATGCGCCCCTCGGACACCTGCATCAGGTTGTCGCGCTCGGAGGAAGCGGACCTCTGCCGCCAGCCGAGAGCGTTCCGCTGCTGCTGAGGCAGCAGCTTGGAAGCTTGATCGTGGATCTCTCCTTGCTCGGTGAACAAAGACAAGCCCTGTATGCGGCTGAGTTGCTCCAGGCTCTCCATGAGGAGCGCAGGCGGTCTGGCTTGCCCCATTGGATTATCGTCGACGAAGCACACGTGCCGTTTAGCGACGAGGGCGCGGCTTGCAGCATGTTTCAAAGTCAAACGGGCCTCTGCCTAGTGACTTACGATCCTGCCCACCTCTGTGGTTCGTCAGGATTGGACTTCGATTTTTTGATCGCTATTCCAGGGGAGAACGGGATACCTCCGACCGCCCTCGAGGGCATGCGCGAGCGATGGGACATCGACCCGCTCGATCGACTGCCGGCACCACAAGAGGGGCAGGCATTGCTTGTGCGACTGGGCGATTCCCCTGGAGTCGAGCTGTTCAAGCTGGGCCGGCGCTTCATTCAGCACGTGCGCCACTGGCACAAGTATGCGGACGCGCACCTTCCGCCGGGTAGCATGTTCCAATTTCGCAACTACTTCGGGCTTACTGGCGCTCGCGCCGACAACCTCGCAACGTTTCGCCGTGAGCTACTGCTGTGCGACTCCAAAGTGCTCGAGCATCATGCGGCCCACAGCGATTTCTCCAATTGGCTGGCGCATGCGATCCACGACGAGACGCTGGCATCGACCGCGCGCGAGTTAGAGGCACAGGGCCGGGCAGACGGCGCATTTGACAGCCTTCGCCACGCGCTAGTGGAAGCCATCGAGATTCGATACTTAGCCTAATGTGCGTTGAGGCCGCGCCGGGGCCGACGCTAGTCGGACGGCGCAATCTCTTGCGTCTCGCGGAGCTCTTTCTCGAGCTCGGTGACCCGAGCTTCTAGGACTTCAAGCCGTTTCCTCAGCGCGACCAGCTCGCTGTGCAGCGCTGGCCCTTCGTGTTGTTTCTGTTCTGACATGATCTTCCCCTCGTGATTACAGCAGCTCAACCATAGACGTGCGGAATCTCGGCGCGTGCCGCCTCTGGTTCTAGTGCGTCAATGGCACGGGTTTCATCGAACCAAACATAAGCATCGAACTGCCAAGGCAGCGCGGCTTGGAAGTAGTGGCTTTGAAGCTCGGTCTCAGGTCGATAAATGACGCCGATGGCCCGCTCCAAGCGCGGTGACGCCAGCTCCTCGCGAACCGCGTCACGTGACGGATAGCGTAGCGCGAGCAGAAACGCAGGCACGCCGCTGTCGTGGCAGAGGCGCTCGTAGCTGCTGGGATGGGAGGGTCGGACCTTCTTGATCTCCATCGGGCCGTCCCAATCCGTTGCGGCCGCGACTGTCCCCGTATGGGTTCCAAAGCCGATCGAGAAGACGGCGT
>CAMYJN010000569.1 GCA_947258625.1 uncultured Polyangiaceae bacterium
GTGGGCGCACCTCGTCGGCGCGCATCTGACCCGCAGCGTCTACGTTCCCGCCAAGCGGCTGATCTCGCCGTTTCTCTTCAGCTACGATGCCGAGCGCAACACGAGGGGCCAGTTTCTCGTCATGTCGCTCGCCGGCTTCGCGGCGACCGCCCTTTTCGTCGTGGGCTATGTCCTGTGGATGCCGCAGGACCAGCAGGCGGGTCGGATTGCGCTCCGAGGCGCGCTGATCTTGGCCGGGCTCACCGTCGTGATTGAGTTTCCGATTTTCTTCCGCGCGCTCTTCGGCAGGAAGGTTCCGCGCACGGGCATGTTCGAAGGGCCCACGGTCGGCGGGCGCGACTGAAGCCTGCAAAACGGCAGGCGTGTTCGGCGCAACTCTCCTCGGCCGAGCGCTGGCGCCCATGGAGGGCTCGGTCCATTCTCGGCGGGGATGGGTGCTGCGACGCATGTGTTTGTGACGGGGGGAACGGGCTTGATCGGGCGTGCTCTGGTCGAACGACTTCTGCGTCGCGGCTTGAACGTGACCCTGATGCTCCGAACCGGCTCGGCCGAGCGGCGTAAGAGCGAGCTGGAGGCCCTCCACCGAGTGGCCGGTGGTGCGAACGGCTCGCTGAACCGCGTGACCGGTGATCTTGGCGCCGCGGACTTGGGCTTGTCCGACGCCGGCCTCGCCGCCCTGGCCGAAGCGGGGCACTGCTTCCACCTCGCCGCCCTCTACGACATCGACGCGGACCCCGACGCCCTCGAAAAGACCAATATTGACGGCACCAGGCAACTGCTTTCGGCGCTTCGCAAGGCCGGCTTCGATGGAACGCTGCATCACGTGAGCTCGGTTGCGGTGGCTGGGGACTATGCGGAGACCTTCACCGAAGCGATGTTTGAAGAGGGGCAAGTCCTCCCGCACGCCTATCACCGCAGCAAGCTCGAATCGGAGAAGCTCGTTCGCGAGTCGGGGCTCGACTACCGAATCTACCGGCCGAGCGGAGTCGTCGGTGATTCGAAGACGGGGGCGATGGACCGAATCGACGGCGTGTACTTCAGCTTCGGCGCGATCAAAAAGCTCGCGTATGCCCTTCCGCGCTGGGCGCGCGTGCCGGTGCCCCGGATCCGAGGGCGGTTCAATCTGGTCCCGGTGGACTATGTCGCCGATGCGATGGCGCATATCGCATTCGCCGACACCGACGCGCGCGTCTTTCACTTGGTGGATCCAAAGCCGCCTTCCCTCCTGAAGATGACCGACATGTTCGTGGCCGCCGCGGGAGGGCCGCGGCTCGGACCCGCGGTCGACTTGGCCAAGTTGCCCGGCATGAAGAAGACCGGAGCCCTGCTGTCGATGCTTCCAAGTGTGCGGGAGCTCCGAGATGCATTCCTCAGCGACCTCGGCCTTCCGAGCACGGGACTTCGCGCAATGAACACCAAGGCGCGGTTCGACGACAGCAACACGCAGGCGGCCTTGGCGGGCTCGGGCATCCAGTGCCCCCCGCTCAAGAGCTACGCCAAGACCCTGTTTCGATACTACGAAGACCATCTCGACCCGATGAAGCAGCGCCCTGCGCGATACCGGCGTGCCTTGGGCGGGAAGGTGGTGCTCGTCACCGGGGCGTCGCGCGGAATCGGCCTGGCCGTGGCACAGACCGCCGCCGAGGCGGGTGCCAAGGTGCTGCTGGTGGCGCGAGACGCAGAGAAGCTCGAGGCTGCGGTAGAGGGAATTCGTGGAGCCGGTGGAGAAGCGTACGCGCATGCCACCGATCTTTCGTCGTTCGATGAAGTCGATGCGCTCGCCGAACAGGTGCTCGCTCGGCACGGCGGGGTGGACGTCCTCATTCACAACGCGGCGCGTTCGATCCGCCGCCCCATCGTCGCCTCCATGGATCGCTTTCACGACTACGAGCGCACGATGGCGCTGAACTATTTCGCGCCGGTTCGACTGACGCTTAGGCTCTTGCCCTCGCTCATCGAACGGGGTGGCACGATTTCTCACGTGTTGACCATGGGTGTGCTGATCCCGGGCCCCTACTTTGCCGCGTACTTGGCGACCAAGGCCGCGCTCGACGCCTTTGGCGACTCGTTGATGTCCGAGCTGCAGCACGAAGGGATTCACGTCTCGTCGGTCTACCTTCCGCTCGTGAAGACCGAAATGATGGCGCCGGTCGAGGAGTATGCCGGCCGCCGCGACGTCATGACGCCCAAGCGCGCGGCCACCATGATCCTCGACGGCGTGGTCGATAGGCGGCGTCGGGTCATGACCCCCGCCGGCGCCTACTTCGGATTCGGCAACCGCGTGACACCGGCGACCACCAGCCGAATCCTCAACTTGATCGAGCGGGCGTTTCCCGTGGGAGATGCGCCGAGCGAGTTCCCGGTGGAAAGGGCGTTCATCACCAACGCCATTGGCGGCAGCCCGATCTAGCCCCCAAAGAGCCGCGAAAAGAACCCTTCGCCGCGCGATTTACGAAGGAGCCACTGCGCCTTTTTCGCGAGCGCCGGGCCTGGGAGTGCGCCGACGCGAACGTCGAGGATTTCGCCATTGTGGACGAACAAGAGGGTCGGGACGGAGTGGATCTTGAACGGCTGGGCGAGCTGGGCTTGAGCCGCGGTGTTGATCCGCACGAAGCGGATCGGCTCGTCGGCCAGCTCGTTGGACAGCGCCTCGAAGGCTGG
>CAMYJN010000570.1 GCA_947258625.1 uncultured Polyangiaceae bacterium
CCGGCCGAAGCCAGGCTTGATGGCGGTGACCCCAACGATGCGAAGTTGGAACCAATTTTCCGCTTTCATTGAAGAGTGGGACGAGCTTCGGATGGCAACATGATGGGCTCCGCACGCCCGAGATGACACGCACTGAATTCGGAGCTATATATGGTGTCATGGACGCCTCGCAGGATATCGAACCGATCACGACGCTCAAGCGCGCCGCCGCGGAGCTCATCGCGCGCGCCAAGGAGCGGCAGGGTCCGATCGTCATCACTCAGAATGGAAAACCGACGGCAGTTCTGCAGGATGTCGGGGCATACGAGCGGCAGCGGCAAGCCCTCGTGCTTCTCAAGTTGGTTGCACACGGTGAGCAGGACTACGAGGCCGGCCGCACCAAGACGGCGACCCAGGCCCGTACGCGGATTCGCAAGCGACTGGCCAAGCATCGAGAGTGACCAGCCAATTTCGAATCATTTGGACGGAGGTTGCGATCGCCGATGTCGAGGGCATCGTCGACTACGTCGCGCTTCATGATTGCCTCGCGGCGGCGGAAAAACTCTACGGCAAGCTCGAAACCGCCATCGGCTCGCTCGTCACGGCTCCGCTCCGCGGCAGGATCGTCCCAGAGCTCCGCGCCGAAGGCCTCGAGATGTACCGCGAGTTGGTCGTCAGCAAGTATCGCGTCCTGTTCCGAGTTCGCGGTCGTGAGGTCGTGCTGTTGGGAGTCATCGACGGCCGACGTGACCTCGCGGAGCTCCTACTTCAACGAGCCATGGGCGATATCTTCTAGGACTCTTGGGGCCCGCCCACGCCGATGGATTTGACCATCGTTACGGACGCCCTCAAACAAGAGCGTGATCATGGTGACCCCAAGTACGCGAAGTTGGAACCAATTTTCCGTTTTCATTGAAGAGTGGGACGAGCTTCGGATGGCAGCATGATGCGCTTCGAGCTCTGTCCGCTTGGTCCCCTGCGCGATCATCACGGCTCACATCTCACGACGGACAACGTTCTGAGGAACGACAGCTAGGAGAGCGTTGCCCAACCGTCGGTATAGGCTCGCCAATCCATAGAATTTCACCCCAGGAAGCCTCGTTAGAACAATACCTTCGCTCCGAGGTTGAGCGAGAGCTCGTGGATCTTGCCGCTGGTGGGGAAAGTCCCGGCCGCGGATGGATCGTATTGAGGCGGTACGAAACGACCCAAGACGTCACCGCGCCCGAACGCATAACGGAGCCCGATCGCGATCGTGAGACCGACCTTCTCTCTTTTCTGCTTTCGCTCGACGTCCGGCCGGTCAGGATGAACCTCGCGGTTTGAAAAGAGAAAGCCCAGATGCACGCCGTAGAAATCGATGTCGGTGGTAGCCACCGGAGTGACCCGAATCCGGTCGATTGGGCTTCGATCGGTGAAGACCCCAACGCCAAGCTTCATGAACCGCGTTAAACGAAAGGCGCTACCCACACGACCATTGACGATACTCTTCAGATCGATACCGAGCTCGGGCGTCCGGAGCCGCCACTGGAATACGAGGTCCCCTTCGATCCAGCCCCAAGCGCCCACGTAGGCAATTCCCAAGCGCGTGTTGCCGGGCTCAACGCCCCACCAACCTCCCCGTACCCCGCGGGACTCTGTGCCGTCCGCCGCCTGGGCGTTCGCATCACCAGGAGGAAGGGGCATGCCCACCGGGGGGCTCTGGCCGAATGTGGTCGCGAAACGATCGATCAGAATGAACGCATACGTTGGGGTCGCAACCGAGATGCCCACTCGGATTTCCTTGATTGGAGCCCACTGTAATCCGGCTTTGAGCTGTAGCCCAAAGCTGGTCTCCACGCTGATTTCGCCCTCTGTGACGAACCCCGATTCGCCTTGGTCGAAGGTGAACACCCGTGTCGAGTCGATTCGACTGTTGCCTACGACGATGTCCAATGTGCCACCTAGCCAAACGTTTTGTTTCTTGCCAAGCGTCCCCGCAAGGCCGCCGCTGACGTGATAGAAATTATTCCTCGAGCTTCG
Source organism: uncultured Polyangiaceae bacterium (assembly GCA_947258625.1). GTDB lineage: Bacteria > Myxococcota_A > Polyangia > Polyangiales > Houyiibacteriaceae > SG8-38. Next base: position 2,002 of record CAMYJN010000570.1, read on the forward strand.
ACCGCCCACCGCCTTCACTTCGGGCGAAATGTCCGGGGCTGTCGTCACCTCTTCGGTGAGTAGCGAGCGGCGAATCGAGCTGTTGAAGAGACCAATACCAAGTTTGAGGTTCTCTCTCAGCACGATCGTGAACGTGAGCGCCTCTGGAATGACGGTGAAGTTCACCGTCTTTCCCTCGCTTTCGGTCGGGGGGTCGGTACCTATCGTAACGAAGCCCGGCACCCGCACGATCTGCGTCTGGAACGTGATTCCGGTGATCTCGAGCGAGGCCTTCTTGATTCGCGCGATGCCCGCGGGATTGTACCAGAGCGCAGCGCCCGTGTAGGTGCTTGCGACGACAGCGCCACCGCTCAGGGTGACGTCGATGCCAGCGTTGACCTCATCGGTGTTGCCAGCCCGAGCTGCTGTAGGAGTCAGGAACACGGCAAGCAATGCAACTGCAGGCGTTTGCCGCGTCCAACCCGCGGTGCGTTTCCCGCCCATCAGAACCGATGCTCGCGCAGAGCAAGCTTGTGTGTCGACTTTTGCGCGGACTTGCCATGGGACTACGCCGCGAAGAGGGGTTTGGAGAGGAAACAAGGAACCCGTCAGGGCCGGACCGAAGTCAGCGGCGAGAGCGAGTGAAGTAGTAGTGCTCGACCGGG
>CAMYJN010000571.1 GCA_947258625.1 uncultured Polyangiaceae bacterium
CTCCGTCGCGTCGCGGAGTCGAGGTCACGTCCACCGATGCGAGCGCGCCCAGCGCGTAGACCGCTCGCTGGGCGTCCGCGATATCGCTCAAGCGAAAGATGTCGCCCGTCTTCAGGTCGGCCACATCCAAAATCGTATCCGCAGGCAGCGTGCCACTACCCGTGACGGTAATGTCGCCTAGCTTGCAGGACGGTCCGGTCTCGACGAAAAGTCCGACCGAAGCCTCTCTGGTTTCCCGATCGATCTCGACGCGCCCCGAGACGTTGCCACAGGCGTAACTCGCCTCTTTAAGCTGGCGCCGAATCGCGCGCTTGCTCCTCTCGTAGATCGACTCGTCGAACGGTTTGCCGACCTCGATCTCGACGGCGCTGTCGAGCTTTTTCTGGTTCTCCGATTCCCAGGTCTCGTGGCCGGTGACCTCGATCGATTTCACCAAGACTGGCTCGCCCTCTTCGATTTCGATCAGAATGCCAAGCTCGCAGCCTTCGTCGGCGCCTTCTCGTTCGCAGGGGGCTTGGCCGCCAGGGGCCACCACGATGCGGTCGTCGTTTGCAGCCGAAGCTGGGTCGAACTCGGTGCTGACGACAGCTGCGTCGTAGTACCCGCGTGCCTGGTACCAGCGCTCGATTCGCTGCATGTCACGATCGAACACGGCCGAATCCAAGGTGGGCCAGCCCTTGCGAAGCTTTCTCCAGAGGTCGAATGACACCCTGTTCCCGTCGAATGGCGGAACCCCGCAGCTCGGGTCCGCGCTGGTCCCGAACGCAAAGGTGACCCGATCTCGCTCCTGGCTGGCAAGACAGGCCCTCAGGGCCTGGGGATCGAGCTGTTCCATGCCGTTGAAACGGATCCGATCGATGCCGTATGCATCCTCTGGGATCGTCTTGCATCCGCTCGCCAGAACGAGCAGGAAACAGATGCATCGCCGGCGAGCCATCTACCTAGGGCTTGTAGCGCGGGGACCCCCAGTTCCGCCAGCGAACTGCGTGATTTCGGCCGTTTGGCGACCGTCCTGCCGGCTGCTACAGCTACCGCCACCTCGCCATGAAGCAGTACTTCGTCCAGACCTTCGGCTGCCAGATGAACGTCCACGACTCGCGTCGCATCGAGGAGGTCCTGCGGGCCAGCGGCTACCGTGAGGCAAGCGAGCCCGCGTTGGCCGATCTCCTGCTCGTCAACACCTGCAGCGTGCGCGAGAAGGCCGAGCACAAGCTGATGAGCCTTCTCGGCACGTTTCGACCCTTCAAGGAGGCGCAGCGAGGCACGATTCTGGCCGTGACGGGCTGTGTTGCCCAGCAAGAAGGCGATCGATTGCTTCGAAAAGCGCCCTTCGTAGACATCGTCCTCGGGCCCGACAACATCCCGGAGCTCCCCGCTCTTATCCGCGAAGTCGAACACGGAGCCCCGCCGATCACCAGAACGGTGTTCGACATGGACGACCCCCAGTTCCTCCGAGCAAAGCCTCACGCAGATCGCCGGGAAGTCACCGCGTACGTGACCGTCATGAAGGGCTGCGACGAGCGCTGCACGTTTTGTATCGTTCCCTATACCCGTGGGTCCGAGCGATATCGGCCCGCCGACGAGATCATCGACGAGATTCTCGACCTCGTCCGCGGGGGCGTCCGGGAAATCACCCTCCTCGGGCAGACCGTCAACTCGTGGCACGAGCGCGGTGCCGATGCGGAGGCTAGCAAGGTCGGGTCGCGGCTGGCCGCATCCACGTCTCGCTTCGCGGGGCTGCTCCGGCGGATCGCGGGAGAGGTTCCGGACCTCTGTCGGCTTCGCTACACCTCTCCTCACCCGCGGCACATCACCACCGAGCTGGTAGCGGCGCATGCTGACCTCGGGGTGCTTCCCTCGCACGTGCATCTGCCGGTGCAATCGGGTTCCGATCGCCTGCTTCGGCGGATGGCGCGACGCTACACCGCCGAGGAATACATCGCGAGGACCGACGCACTGAAGCAGGCCAAGCCAGGTCTCACGCTTTCTGCCGATTTTATCGTCGGCTTCCCGGGGGAAACCGAGGAAGACTTCGAACAAACGCTCGAGCTGGTGCGACGCGTCGGCTTCGTTGCCGCCTTTGCGTTCAAATACTCGCCGCGGCCCTACACGCCTGCGCTCAAGCTCGGCGATGAGGTCTCCGAGGAGGTGAAGGACGATCGCCTCGCGCGCCTGTTTGCCCTCGTCGAAACCCAACAGCAGGCGCACCTCCGATCGTTGGTTGGCCAGGATGTGCAGGTTTTGGTCGAAGGCCCTTCACCAGGGGACACGGGTCGCTTCGCAGGGCGCAGCGAGCGAAACGAGATCGTCCACCTGATTGCGCCCGAAGGTCACGACCCGACCGGCGAGTTGGTCACCGTGACGATCGACGAGCCGTTTCGCCACAGCCTGTCCGGCTACATGACGGGGGCAGAGGGCCTCGCGGACGGCGGCCCGCGCACGCGCCTTTCAGTGCTTGGCGCTGGAGGCGTAGTCTGAATAGCGACTCGCTCCGGGAGAGCCTCCGCGCATGGCGCTTTGCGCTTCTGTACATGGCTCTGATTTTCGTGATTTCGTCGTTCGAGGTCGAAGTTCCGGGCATTCGGCACATCCCGCTGCGCGACAAGGGCATCCACTTCGTCGAGTACGCGGTGCTGGGCTGGCT
>CAMYJN010000572.1 GCA_947258625.1 uncultured Polyangiaceae bacterium
GCTGATTTGCCACGGTGCCGGCCCGATGGAACAAGTACGGCGAGTGGAACTTGTGTTTCGTGCATAGCCGACGCTGACAAGGGTCGAAATTCTTGGTAACACCGACGCTCTTGACCCGTTCAGGGTGGTAGCTATGAATGGCCAGATGTTGCGCGAGCGGCTTGCAAACGATTTTGAAAGGGTGCGCGCGCAAACCGAAGCGCTCGTCGCGCCGCTCTCCGCCGAGGATCAATGCGTTCAGAGCATGCCGGATGCCAGCCCGAGCAAATGGCACCGCGCGCACACGACTTGGTTCTTCGAGACTTTCGTGCTCGGCCCTGCGGGGGTGGAAGGCCTCTCGCCCGAGCCGTACGCCATCTTGTTCAACAGCTACTACAACGCCGTCGGCGAGCAGTATCACCGCCCTTCGCGCGGGTTGCTCACCAGGCCAAGCCATGACGAGGTGACGGCCTACCGCGAACGAGTAGACGCGTCCGTCCTCCATCTTCTTCGGACAGGGATCGACGACGAGCTCGCCAGACGCGTCGAGGTCGGTCTGCATCACGAGCAACAACACCAAGAGCTGCTGGTCACCGACATCAAGCATCTGCTCTCGTGCAATCCACTCGACCCGGTTTACGCCCGTGACGGATCGCTGCCGGACGACGCCACTTCGGCCCCGGCGATGCGTTGGGCAAAGCACCCAGGCGGCATCGCGCGCATCGGCTGTGACCTGACATCCTACCACTTTGACAACGAGGGTCCGGTCCACGACGCCTTGCTCCACCCATTCGAGATCGGCCAACGTCTCGTGACCAACGGCGAGTATCTCGCGTTCATCGAAGACGGGGGCTACGAGCGGCCCGAGCTTTGGCTCAGCGCGGGTTGGGACACGGCGAAAGACCAAGGGTGGATAGCCCCGCAATATTGGCGCAAGCAGACCGATGGCTGGAGTCAGTTCACGCTCTACGGGCGTCGGCCCATCCGTGATGCCGAGCCGGTCATACACGTGAGCTTCTATGAAGCGGACGCGTATGCGCGCTGGTGCGGCGTTCGCCTGCCTACGGAGCAGGAGTGGGAGGTCGCGACCAGCGAGCCCGAGCCGGCGCCTCTAGGGGGTCGCGCAAGCAAGGTACATCCAACCAGTCCGAGCCCCTATGGCGCCGCTTGGCAGTGGACGAGCTCGAGCTATGCGGCCTATCCGGGGTATCGCCCCGCCGAGGGGGCGCTCGGGGAGTACAACGCCAAGTTCATGTGCAACCAACAGGTGTTGCGAGGTAGCAGCTGCGCAACGCCCGCGGGCCATGCACGCCGAAGCTACCGAAATTTCTTCCCAGCCGGTGCCCGTTGGCAGTTCAGCGGCATTCGGTTGGCCCGGGATGGTGGTTTAGTCGATGATTGCATTTGATCCGTTGAGCAGTGACGAGCGCGTTCGCGTAATCGACCTTCATCCGAAGCTCGGTGACTTGCGGCAAGAGTCGATTGACGGATTGCGGCGTTCCCCAAAGGCGCTCCCCTGCAAGTATTTCTACGACGCATTGGGCGCGCGGCTGTTCGAAGCGATCACCGAGCTGCCTGAGTACTACCCAACCCGGACCGAGCTAGGGATCATGAGCCAGGCCGTTGATGAGATGGCTGATTCGATTGGCGCTCACGCCACCCTGGTCGAATTTGGCTCCGGCGTCGGCCTCAAGACTCAAAAGCTCCTGGACGCCTTGATCGACCCGAGCGGCTGCGTGCTGATCGACATCAGCCGGGCCGCGCTCGAAGCATCGGCTCATCAGCTCGCGGGCCGGTACGAGAACATGGAAGTGATTGGGGTCTGCGCCGATTACACCCAAGCCCTACGCCTGCCTCGGCCCCACCGTCCGAGCGCTCGAACGGTTGCGTTCTTTCCAGGAAGCACGATCGGCAATTTCACTCACCACGAGGCCGTGCGCTTTCTCGGGCGCGTTGCTGAGCTCGTCGGCCCGGGCGGAGGCCTGCTGGTTGGCATCGACCGGAAAAAAGACGTCAAGGTCATCGAGGACGCTTACAACGACTCGCTGGGAGTCACCGCAGCATTCAATTTGAACATCCTGCGTAGGCTCAACCAAATCGGCGCCAACTTCGACCTGAGCCAGTTCCGTCATCACGCTCCGTACGTCGAACGCCAAGGTCGAATCGAAATGCGGCTGGTCAGCGAGCGCGATCAGAGGGTTCGTATCGGCGATGCCCTGATCGCTCTATCGGCCGGCGAGCACATCGTCACCGAGCACTCGCACAAATACGACCTCGACCAGTTCGAAGACATGGCGCAGGCTGCGGGCCTCCGGCTGACGAAGCAATGGAGCGACGAGCGCAACTGGTTCAGCGTCTGTCTGCTCGAGGTCGACTAGACTCAGCGGCTGGACAGCTTTTCGGCTAGGTCGAATTGCGCGGAGTAGACAATCGCGCTGTAGCGGAAGCTGTCGTTCCCGTCCGTGTAGGTCAGCTCGAAACGGAAGGTTCCGGGTGTCGCCGGTTCGCCCGAGGGCTCCCTGAACTTGGCAAGGTTGTCGATCACGAAGGGCCGATTCTTGCCGGGCGCGATCTCCACCGAACCCGAGCGGCATTTGACCTCGTGGAACGGCTCGTAGTCCTTCTCCCAGGCGTCTTCCTTTTTGCGCAGTCGATAGAACGGGG
>CAMYJN010000573.1 GCA_947258625.1 uncultured Polyangiaceae bacterium
CTGAAGACCGCGTCATCACCGGCTGCCTTCAGGCCATGTGGGACGAGGGCCCGGGCGAACCCTTCTCGGCGCACGGCCACTACATCAACATGACCAACCCCGAGTACAGCATGGTGGCCTGTGGCTTCTATGAAACCGCAAATGGGCAGTTCTGGTCGGTGCAGAACTTCCAGTAATCAGACGCGGCTTCTAGCTCAAATTTTGCGACCGATCTGCTCTGCGAGTTGGTAGTCGAGTTGGAGGGCATCTGGGCCCAAGGCCGTCATCCAGACAAAGCCGAAGTGGGAATGAGCTGCTCTCGTTGCCGCCGTTGTCGGTCACGCGTCCCGCCGCGCTCGAGCACAGCCCCCCCGGCGGAGGAATCGGACGCCTCGGAAGCGACGGAAAGAGATCGGTTTGGATTGGTAACAGGATCGCCTCGAATCGGGACGACGGCCGATTTTCCAACGGAAGCGGCCGGCTCCCTCGCCTATTCGCTGGGGGGGGTCCAGGCGGTCGCAGCGGCCTCACCCTCTTCGACACCGAGCCAAATTCGCAGTTGTTTCAACATGAACTCTGTGCCCTCGCGCGAAGAGAGGTCGACTCGGTAGGTGTTGATGTAGCGAACGCTCTCCTGGAGCCACTGGTCCCAGCCCTCTTTGGAGACCTTCTTGAAGATGAATTGGCCCATTTCGTTGGGGAAAGGCGGCTTGCTGAGCCCCGGAAGCTCGCGGTCGAGCTTGATGCAGTGAACGAGGCGATTGGGATCGGCTTCCGGCATGGCTGCCGGAGAACGTAGCACCGGGCCGGCGGCTGGCTAGCCCAGAATCCGGAAGAAAGACCGCAGCATCTGGTAGGTGAGCCCCCAGACGACACGGCCGCCCACGTCGTACGCGGGGAAGTCGATGTTCGTGCCGTGCCACTGGTAGGGGCGGACGGTATCGACCTCGCCTCGGTAAAGGGGCATGAGCGGCGTCCAGAGCGCCTCGGCGACTTCGCGATCGTCGACTTGGAGTGGCGACTCGCGGTGAACCTCGAAGACGAAGGGGCGAATCACGGTCTCCTGTGGCTTGCCGCGCGCGATCGCCTGGAGGTCGTCGAGCTGCCCGATGTGCTTGGCTTCGATCGACAGGTCGAGGCCAACTTCTTCGCGGGTCTCCCGCATCGCGGTCTCTAGGAGCGTCGCGTCGCGGGCGTCCTGCCGGCCACCCGGAAACGCCATGTGCCCCGACCAGGGGTCCTGCGGATGCTCCGCCCGCCGGATGAAGAACAGCTCAGGCCCCGCGACGCCTTCGCGAAGGAGCATCGCCACGGCGGCCCATTTCTCGTGCTCCGCAAGCTCCCGTGGGCTTCGCTCCACGAGCACATTGCGAACATCCGGCAGCCCGAGAACCGTCATCCTCCCTAGTCGACGATCTCGTAGCGGAAGTCTTCGATGACGGGGTTCGCCAGGAGCTTCTCGCACATGGATTGAATGTGGGCATCGGCGGAGGCCTTGTCGTTACCGTCGAGCTCGAGCTCGATGAGCTTGCCAACGCGCGCGGATTTCACCTCTTTGAAGCCGAGGGAGCCGAGGGAGCGTCGCACGGCGTCGCCCTGCGGGTCGAGGACTTCACGCTTCAGCGTGACGAAGATGTTCGCTTTCATGATCCCTCCACGCCCAGGTTCTTCGCGATTCGCGAAATTGGGTCCGCCGTGTCGGGCGCGAACGCGGTGCCGCGGATCTCGTCGCAGGCCTGAATGTAGCGGCGCGAGGCTTCGACCCGCACGTCGTCGGGGATCGTCGGCACGGGGCCGTCTCCTTTGTAGCCCTTGCCGGCGAGCCAGCGCCGGACGTACTCCTTGTCGAAGCTCTCCGGGTCTTCGCCTGCTTCGAATCGCTTCGGGTAGCTGTTGGCGTACCAAAACCGCGACGAGTCGGGCGTGTGGATCTCGTCAATGACGACGATCCTGCCGTCTGGGGTCTTCCCGAATTCGTATTTGGTATCGACCAGGATCAAACCACGATCGGCGCAAACCTTCTGACCGTGGGTGAAGAGCGCCATCGCGTAGCGAGCCGCCTCGTCGAAATCCTCGGCGCTGATGCGACCCATCGCAAGAATCTCTTCCCGCGAGACCGACACGTCGTGGTCGCCTTTGGCCGCCTTGGTGCTCGGGGTCAAAATCGGATCCGGGAGCTTTTGGTGCTTCTTCAAACCGTCCGGAAGCTCGTGACCGCAAAAAACGCGGGTGCCCTTCTCATAGTGGGTCCAGATGCTGGTCGAGGTGACACCGGTGATGTACGCGCGAACGACCATCTCCACCGGCAGCGGCTCGCATTCGACCCCGACCATGACGTTCGGGTCCGGAACGTCGACGACGTGGTTGGGAACGATGCCTTTGGTTTCTTCGAACCACCACGCCGCAAGGCCATTGAGCACCTGTCCTTTGTAAGGAAGCGTCCCAAGCACGCGGTCGAAGGCGCTGATGCGGTCTGTGACGACGATGTAGCGTTTGCCGTCAGCGATGTAGCAGTCACGAACCTTGCCCTCGTACTTGCGTCCGAGCGATTCGAAGTTGGTGCCATCGAGGGTTCGTGTGAGCCCCTCTTGCAGGATCTCCGGTGAGACCGTCATCTCAATCTCCTTCCAGGACGCGATCGATGATCGTGTCAACGTG
>CAMYJN010000574.1 GCA_947258625.1 uncultured Polyangiaceae bacterium
GGGGGACTCGCAGACGACATTGCGTCGGCGGTGGGCGCCGAGCATCTGGCCTACTACGACGCCATCGCACCGATTGTCTCGGCCGATTCCATCAACTTCGACCGGGCGTTTCGGGCTTCGCGCTACGACAAGGGCGGAGACGCCGCCTACGTCAACTGCCCGCTCAACCAAGAAGAGTACGACGCGTTCGTGCAAGCACTCCTCGAGGCCGAGAAGGTGACGGCGCGCGAGTTCGAGAACGTTCGATACTTCGAAGGCTGCCTTCCCATCGAGGTGATGGCTTGGCAGCATTCACCGCAACACGTTCGTGAACTCACCCGCCGTGCTCGACGACGACCTGGCGCTTCGGTCGCGGCCGGGTGTCTATCTCGCCGGTCAGATCAGCGGGGTCGAGGGTTATGTCGAGAGCGCGGCATGCGGCATGCTCCTCGGGATGAAGGTCGCGCACGAGGTGCGTGGGCTCGCGTTTTCGTTTCCGCCGGCCACGACCATGCTCGGAGGGATGGTTGGACATCTACGGGAGCCCAACGACGACTTCCAACCCTCGAACGTGATGTTCAGCATGGTCCCAGCGGTCGAAGGGCGTAGCCTGAACAAGCGTGCTCGGCGGGACGCGCAGTCGGCGCGCGCCTTGCAGGATCTCGGGGCCTGGCTGAGCGGCGTGGTAGAGTCCAACGATGAGCGCATCGGACCCGCTCGAACGGCAGATCGACGCCTTCGCTCAATACCTGGCGAATGAGCGGCGGAGCTCGCCGCGCACCGTCGAAACCTACATTCGCGACCTGCGAAGCTTTCGTGACTTCCTGCGCGAGCAGGGGCTGCCTCTCGATGCGCGCGAGCTCGACATCGTTGCGCTCAGGGGGTTTTTGGGCAGCTTGTTCCGCACGAATCAGGCCAGCACGATGAAGAAGAAGGTGAGCGCGATTCGTTCCTTCTTCAAGTTTCTCCTCAAGCGCCACCTCATCGACCAGAACCCGGCGTCGGGGTTGCGTTCGCCGAAGATCGCGAAATCGCTGCCTCGATTTCTCACGGTCGACCAAGCATTTCGCGTGATGGATGCGCCTCCCAAAGAAGAGAAGCGCGCCAAGCCGCTCATGGTGCGCGACCAGGCCATGCTCGAGACGCTATACGGCACGGGGGTGCGTGTAGGCGAGCTTGCGGGGATGAACGTGGACCATTGCGATTTCAGCGAATCGTCGGTTCGGGTACTGGGCAAGGGCGGCAAGGAGCGCATCGTTCCGCTCGGGAAATCGTCGGTCGAAGCGCTTCAGCTCTATTTGCCCGCACGGCGCGGTCTGCTTGTGAAAGCCAAGGAGGGCGATGCCGACGCGCTCTGGCTTTCGCGCAACGGGAGGCGGCTGAGCGTGAGGCAGGTGCAGAACATCGTTCGGCGCCACGGGACGCTCGGAGCAGGGCGGGGCGACCTTCATCCTCATGCGATGCGGCATACATGCGCCACGCATCTGCTCGATGCCGGCGCTGACCTTCGCTCGATTCAGGAGCTGCTCGGACATTCGAGCCTGTCGACGACACAGCGATACACGCATGTCAGCGTCGATCGGCTGATGGAGGTCTACGACCGCGCTCACCCGCTTGCGAAGGACAAAGCCAGCGACGGTTGACAGCCCAAAAGGCCGACTTAGGTTGCTCCGACCAAGATGAATCAGCCTGATCCGCCTATCTTTCGTTCCACCACCATCGTTGCCGTTCGCCGAAACGGCCAAGCCGCTATGGCCGGCGATGGCCAAGTGTCGCTCGGCCAAACGGTCATGAAAGGCCAGGCCAGGAAGGTGCGGCGCATCGCCGAAGGGAAGGTGGTGGCCGGTTTCGCTGGAGCGACCGCCGATGCGTTTACGCTTCTCGACCGGTTCGAGGCGAAGCTCAAAGAGCATCGGGGTAGCCTGCAGCGCGCCGCGGTCGAGCTCGCGAAGGATTGGCGGACCGATCGGTATCTCCGCCGGCTCGAGGCGATGCTAGTCGTGATGAACGCCGAATCGACGCTCTTGATCAGCGGTACGGGCGACGTCATCGAGCCGGACGAGGGTGTCATCGCCATTGGCTCGGGCGGGTCCTATGCCTTGGCCGCCGCTCGCGCTCTGATGCGCAACAGCGACTTGCCTGCCGTCGAGATCGCGCGCCGTTCGCTCGAAATCGCAGCAGAGATTTGCGTCTACACGAACAACGAAATCATCGTCGAGGAGATGGGCGGATGACGCTAGGGAACTTCACCCCGCGCGAGACAGTTGGCGAGCTCGACCGGTACATCATCGGGCAGGACAAGGCCAAGCGCGCCGTGGCCATCGCGCTCCGAAACCGCTGGCGCCGCCAACAAGTGACGAGCGAGCTCCGCGATGAAATCGCACCGCGCAACATCATCATGATCGGGCCGACCGGTGTCGGTAAGACCGAAATCGCGCGCCGCCTTGCCAAGCTTGCGCGCGCGCCGTTCGTCAAGGTCGAAGCCTCGAAGTTCACCGAGGTGGGTTACGTGGGGCGCGACGTCGAGTCGATGATTCGCGACCTCGTCGAAAACGCGATTCAGATCTGCGAGAAGGAAGCCCTCGAGTCCGTGCAGACACGCGCGCAGGACGCGGCTGAAGAGCGGCTTGCTCAGATGGTGCTCGCCGTTCGACGG
>CAMYJN010000575.1 GCA_947258625.1 uncultured Polyangiaceae bacterium
CCGTAACCCCAACGAAAAACGGCCCCGCAAAACGGAGCCGTCATCGCCATTTGGAGCCTGTGCTTCCTGAGCCATAGGTAGCACTTCATACCGGACACATGGGTTACACAATTCGGCATGTTGGGGAGGCCCCGAGATGCCGTGGAAAGAGTGTAACAAGATGGATGAGCGCGTTCGTTTCGTGGCCAGGCTACTCGAAGGCGAGAAGATGGCGCCCTTGTGCCGGTCGTTCGGGATATCCCGAAAGACGGGTTACAAAATCTTTCAGCGGTACAAGGACATGGGCCTGGAGGGGCTGACCGACCGCTCCCGGCGCCCCTACCGGCAAGCCAATCGGCTGCCCTTTCAAATCGAGCAGCTCATCGTGTCGCTCAAAAAGGAGCAGCCTACCTGGGGCGCGCCCAAGATTCGCGAAAGGCTCAAACGGCTCTACCCCGAGGTGCACACGCCGGCCATCAGCACGGTGCACGCGGTGCTCGACCGACATGGCTTGGTCAAACGGCGCAAGAAGCGCCGGCACAAAGCCAAGGGCACCGCGCTGTCGCGACCGCGATGTCCCAATGACCTTTGGTGCGCCGATTACAAGGGCGAGTTTATGCTGTCAGATAGGCGCTATTGCTATCCGCTGACGGTGACCGACTTTGAGAGCCGCTACCTGTTTGCGTGCGAAGCGCTGAGCTCGACGAAAGAGAAGTACGCATTTGCGGTCTTCGAGCGGATTTTCAAAGAGTTTGGAATGCCGGTCGCGATTCGGACCGATAACGGCGTGCCGTTTGCCAGTCCCAACGCGCTCTATGGCCTCAGCCGCTTGTCGGTATGGTGGTTGCGGCTTGGGATTGGCATCGAGCGCATCCGGCCCGGCCATCCCCAAGACAATGGTCGCCACGAGCGCATGCACCGAACGCTCAAGGCGGAAACCACCAAGCCCGCCGGCGATAACTTTCTTCAGCAACAGGGTCGCTTCGACGACTTCATCGACTACTACAACAAAGAGCGGCCTCATCAGGCGCTCGATATGAAGCCGCCCGCTGAGCGCTACGCTCGGTCTCCTCGGCGCTACGCCGGTCTTCCCAGCGTCGACTACCCGTTTCATGACAAAACTGTCACCGTCACCGCCTGCGGCCGCATCTGCCTCAAGACAAAGAAGGTCAATCTGTCGAGCGTCTTCGCCGGACAGAAAGTCGGCATCAAGCAGGTCGATGACAGGCTCTGGCTCACGAGCTTCATGTCCTACGACCTTGGGTATTTCGATGAACACTCCTGCCGACTGGAGCCCATTGAAGACCCCTTCGGCAAAAATGTGTTACCCATGTCCTAAGAATATTTCGTAACCCATGTGTCCGGTTAGGACCATCGCCATTTGGAGCGGGAAATGAGATTCGAACTCACGACTTCAACCTTGGCACTATTCGCCTAGCCCACGACACCATTCGGGAAATCCAACAACATCAACCACATCGTGTCCCGTGGCGTTGCGTGCCGTCCCGTGGAAAGTGGAAGGTTGGGTGGAAGATCAAGCCTTCCCAGGTTTCTTACCCGCCGCTAATCTCGGCGGGGTCGTCTTCTAGATCGTCGGTACGCGGAAGGTTCACGATTCGATACAGGGGCGACGGAGGCTCCCCCGACCCTACCTCGTCGGGCGGCGCGGCGGGATACGAGGTCAGGTACACGAAGCCATCTGGCGCCTGCCCCCACGCGGTTGGGAACTGCATGTGCCCGAGGTGCCAACTGTTGGCGAGGTCGTCGAGCTCCGCGGCTCGCATGAAACCAACGTAGGCGTCGCCCCATACCACGACGTCGTTCCACAGCCCGTCATAGGGATCGTCCTCAATCGGCTGGTAGATCCAGCCGACATAGACCGAGCGACCGTTGGTCGCGCTGGAGCTAGGATCGTCTCGAACAAACTGCTCACTGCCGCTTCGGCCATAAGAGGTCGCAGGATCCTCGTAGAGTGTGCAGTCCGGTTCGGTGCCGAGGACGTCTTGTGCGCACGGCCCTTCGACGACCGGCCAGCCGAAATTCTGACCGGGCGCGCTAATCACGTTCACTTCTTCCACATCTCCCAAGCCGACGTCCCCGAAGAACCATCGGCCCTCGTGGTAGCGCCCCTTCCACGGCGATCGAATCCCGATGGCGTAGATCGCAGGGTCGGAATCGGGGGAATATCTCGGTCCATCCGCCGGCGTCTTGTAGCCACCCACCCCTTCGACCGTGGAAGGCAGGATTCGGATGAGCGAACCCAGCAGACTGGTCTCGTCTTGCGCCGGTTCGAATAGACCTTTGTCGCCCACAAGCACCCACATGACGCCTTCTTCGTCGAAGCCAAGCGATGTGATGTTGTGCCAACGCGGCGAGGACGGCACCCGCAGCTCCAGGATGACCACCTCGCTGTCCCGTGTTTGGGCGAAACTGTTCCGAACGAGGGTGTACCGCCGAAGCTGAACGTGATTTGTTGCGAGGTTCGTCGCGATGTAGAAGAAACTGTTTTCTGCAAAGTCTGGATCGATCGCGAGCCCGAGTTGCCCCGCGTCGAAGTCCGCGTAGACGTCGTCGAACTGCCCGGACATCAATGAAACCGCCCCGTCGGCATCCAGTCGCGCGTGCTCGAGCTTGCCGTACAGGTCGATCGCG
>CAMYJN010000576.1 GCA_947258625.1 uncultured Polyangiaceae bacterium
AACCGTCGAGCCGAGGTACCCCCGCCAAGAGCGTCGAAATGGCTGCTCGGGGAAAGCCTTGAGAGTACAGGTCGTGGCCGCGGTCGAGGGTCACCAAAGCGATCAAACCGTCGGTGCCGGGAGAGCCTTCTCCCAGCTCCGCGAGCGCGACGCTAGCGTAGCGCGCTAGCTCCGGCTCGTGCGCGGTGCCGCTGCATCGCGAGCGAACGTCGAGCAGCCATTCGCTCGGGCAGGTGGGCATGCCGAGTCGATCGGCCAGCGCCGCGCGCGACACTTGAATCGGCCGGCCCGGGTTGGCGCGAAGAAATCGGCGCACCCTTGCATCTCGGCCACCTGGGCCACGCAGCTCGAATGGCGCGAGGTCTGGATGACGTCGGTAAAGATGGTCCCAGAACCATTCGGAAGACGCGAGGCCGTAGGCCAGCAGCGTCACGTCCGAGCGAAGCCCCCGCTGTTCTTGGAGGTACCACATCGGACCGACCCAATGGTCGCGTTCGACGATGAGGATCGCGTTTGGCGGCGCGGCACGAAGCGCCTCGCGTCCTATGTCCCAGGTGAAGGTGTCTCGGTGTCGGCTGCGGTGGTACGGAGCCGGGGGCGCCACCATGACGAACAGCAGAAGCGCGGCGAGCACCACCGGGGCCCAAGATGCGCGGTGGTAGCCAAGGTAGGCCACCAGCAGACCCACGCCCGAAGCCGCGAGCCAGGCGGGAATCGCGAGGTAGCCGTTGTAGTCGAGAACGTCGGGTGCGAATACGCCGTTGCGAGCGATGAACGCCACGAAAAAGATCCACGTCGCGTTGAAGAAGAACCGGCCGAGCCCCCGCTTGCGCGCATAGACCGCGTACCCACCAAAACCGGCGATCAGCAGGGCGAGCAGCCCGTCGCGAAGCGACCAGAAGAACAGCTCGCCGACGTGCGCCCACCATTCGGCCCAGGATTTGACGCCTTTGGAAGCAAAGTCGGCGGCCGTGAAGTAGTGAACGATGGATTGGGCGGTGGTGGGGGCGCCCCAGACGACTACGTCCGTCCGGCCTGCAACGACGAAGATGTACAGATGCATGGAGAGGCCGAGCAGCCCACCGCCTATTAGCATGCGGAGCGCTCGCCTTGGGATCTCCTCGCGAGCAATTCCCATCAGCAGCCGCGGCGTCATCGCCAAGGCGACGCCGAAGGCGCAGACGACATTGGCGCTGGCGGCGAGCCCCAAACCAAGTCCCGTCGTGAAATACGGTCCTGGCCGCTGATCTTCGTCGAGGACGGCGTTCACAAATCGTGCGGCCGCCCAGAGCGCGAAGAAGACCGCGAGCGGGTAGACCTCGATACGCGTGGCCGGCTCCCAGAGCGCCGGGTGAATGCCGAGGAGCGCAATGGTCGGCGCGACGTAGCGCACGTCCCCCTCGGGGCAGTTGGCGTCCGGCCGAACCAGCGCCTCTGCAAAGCTGGTGGCTGGGATGACGGTCAAGGCGCCGAAGAGCGCGGAGAGACCGTTCAAGGCGAGGACCGGATCGAGGCCGGGCAGCCGGCTGGCGATCGCACCCAGGATCGTATGGAGCGGTTGACCAAACGGATGGCCTAAGCCGAGCTGCTCGGCGACCATCGCGAGCTCGGGGCTGTCGTACATCGAAAGGCTTCTGCACATCGTCAAGACGTAGAAAACGAAAAGCGCGAAAGCCGACGCGGCGGTGATGCGCCGCGAGCGCACCGGGAGGCCGAGCAGCCGCTTAGCCACGGTCTCTTCCCGAAAGTGGCACGAGAAGATTGATGACGCCGCCGACCCCTGCCGTGAGCAGCTGAATGGCCCAGAAGCTGAGCGACGCCGCGTACGCGCTGGCCTCGGGAACGCCCACGGTTCCGTAAAGCGCGGCAAACGCTGCTTCGCGGACGCCTGCTCCACCCACTGTGAAAGGGAAGAACGCGGACGCCCCGATCAGCGGCATCACGACGGCCGATTGGGCGAATGTCACCGACGGCTCGAGTGAGTGCATGATCGCATGCCCGGCGACGATGTTGATGAAGTGGATCAGCAACGAAAGGAGAACGGCGGCTAGGAACGGGCCGATCGAGAAGAGGCGAGGGAGCGACCGCAAGGGCTTGCCAAGCTTCGCGGGAAGCAAGGGAGCCAGCCGGGGTGCGACCGCAATGCCGATCAGCGCTGCGGCAGCGGCCCCGAGGCCGAGCGCAGCCCATAGACCCAGGTTCTCGATTCCGGGAATCGGTCGAATCAGATAGGCGCCAGTCGCAAGAACGAGCAGCGCCGAGACTCCGATGACGCGCTCGATGAAGACCACCGCGACGCCGCTCGTGGCGCTTGCCAAGTCGAGCTCTCCAAACGCTTTCCGGCCCGCGACCCCTCGAATGACGTCTCCACCAACGCCGCCCGGCGCGTACGTATTGTAGAAGTGCCCGACCAAGTAGAGGTGCGCGATGCGAGGCCAGGAGGGGATGTCGATCGCGCCGTAGGCTTGCAGCAACAGCCGCCAGCGAAGCATGCCGCACAACAGGCCAAGCATCACGACGGTGATCGCGGTCAGCGCGGCGCCCAGGGAAAGCCTTCGAAACCCCTGCAGGACATCATGGGGGTCCACCCGGCTCGCGAGGTAGGCGACCGCGGCGATGGTCACCGCAAT
>CAMYJN010000577.1 GCA_947258625.1 uncultured Polyangiaceae bacterium
TTTCACCCAAGGCGATCCAGGACGAGGAAGCGCTCGCCACGGCTTGCGACGCGATCCTGCCCAAGCTCGACCCGGCTGCGAGGAAGCAGCTCCAGGGCTGCGAGACCCACGGCGAGCGGGTATTTGCGGTCTTCGAGCTTCTCGTGGAGCCCGACCTCGCGGCAATGTACCGAACGGCCGATGGCGCCCGATCCGTTCCGGTCTTCATCACCGAGTTCCCTTGGGAGGTATCGCCGCTCGCGCGCCGCAATGACGACGACCCCGCGTACGTCGACCGCTTCGAGCTTTTCATCGACGGCCGGGAGCTGAGCAACGCGTTCAGCGAGCTCAACGACCCCGACGACCAAGCCGAGCGCTTCGAGTCGCAGCTCCGCAACCGGGAGCGTGGCGACGACGAGGCGATGGACTTCGACGCGGACTACATCCGAGCGCTTTCTCACGGCATGCCCCCAGCCGCCGGCTTCGGCCTCGGCGTGGACCGGTTCGTGATGCTCCTCTGCAATCAGCCGTCGATTCGCGACGTGCTGCTGTTTCCGTTGCTCCGCCCGGAGGCCGAGTGAGCCAAGCGCGGCCGCTGGGCTTCTGGACGGCCGTGCTTTGCGGCTTCGGGGTCCTGCACGTCGCGGCCGTTCTGGTTTTCGGCGCAACGAGCACTCGATGGTTCCAGGCATCGATCGGGAACGATCTTCTCTGGGTGCGGCTGGCGATCGGCTGGGCGACCGGGCAGCTGAGCCTTGCCTTGCTCAGCGTGGCTGTCCTTCAGCGCGCGGCCCGTCTCCCCCGCGGCACACGGGGGCGCGCCCGCATGGTCGCCTTGGCCATCACGGCGGGGCTCCATGCCCTGATCACCAGCGTCTCGGTCGGCACTCTCCTGTGGGCAGCACGCGTTTCGGTGGGCCACGTCCTCGGGGGCACGGTGGCAAGCCTGCTCTTCGGTCTGACCCACCTCGCCTACACCGACCTCGACCTCTCCTGGCTGCCGACCCTCTACGAGACGGCGACCACGCTCCAGGGCATGAGCTCGGCGCTGATCGTCGTCCTGAGCATGTCCTGTTGGTTCCTGGTCCCGGCAGCGCGCCGCGCGCGATTCTGGTGGGGATTCGACGCCGCACTTGCGGTCGCTTTCGTTCTCGTCACGATCCTGTTTCCCCTCTCGCCGGCCGAAGGTGACGAAACCAGCCTGTTGCGCGCGGTCGTTCGCGTCAGCGTCACTACGATCTTCGGCGTGCGACTCACCCTGCGTCTGGTCGGTCCCCTTCTTGCCCTGTTTGAGCGCATCGGCTTCCGTTCGATGGTCGCGGCGCGCCACCTTCGCGCAAAGAAAACAGGCTTCCTGGCCGCGAGCAGCACGCTGTCCATCCTCGCGGTCGCCGTCTCCTCCTGCATGCTGATTTCGGTGCTCAGTGTGATGGGCGGTTTTCGCGCGGACCTCAAAAAGAAGATCCTCGGTAACCACGCGCACATCGTGATCGACAAGGCCTACGAAGAGCTCGACGACTGGGAACCGCTGTTGACCCGGACTCGCCAGACCGAAGGCGTCGTCGGCGCCACGCCCTTTCTTCAGGTCGAAGTCATGGTGTCGAGCCTCTCGAATCGAGCGGGCGCCATCCTTCGCGGCATCGATCCGGAGACGGTTTCGGAGGTCACCGACCTCGCCCTGAACCTTACCCACGGCAAGCTCGAGTACCTGCAGCACCCCGAACGCATTCTCGACTCTTCGATCGACACGACCAAGACCGGCGCGCTCGATGCGATGATCCAGGACGCCGAGCACGCGGCCGCCAAGGGCCTGCCGAACGAGACGAAGGAAGACAGCATGCCGGGCCTCATCGTCGGACAAGAGCTCGCCCGGGCGCTCCGACTCGTCGTCGGCGATCGGGTCACCGTCGTCTCCCCGCGTGGCGACCTCGGCCCGACTGGTCCCATCCCCAAGACACGCCCCTTTCGGATCGCGGGGATCTTCTACAGCGGCATGTACGAGTACGACATGAAGCACGCCTACATCGACTTGAGCGTGGCGCAGCGCTTCCTCCGCTCTGAGGGCCGAATCAGCGGTGTGGAGGTCAAGGTCAAGGAAGTAGAGGATGCTCCGGCCCTCGCCGCGAAGCTCGCCTCGACGATCGACCTCAGCGGCCTCCGCGTGCGGGACTGGAAAATGATGAACCAACAGCTCTTCGGCGCGCTGGCCCTCGAGAAGCTCGCGATGTTCATCACCCTCGGGATCGCGGTCCTGATCGCGGGCTTCTCGGTGTTCGGGACCCTCACGCTCCTGGTGCAGGAGAAGCGCAGGGAGGTGGGGATCCTCAAGGCCATGGGCACCTCGGCGCGCGGCGTGATTCGGATCTTCGTGATCGAGGGCTTGCTGATCGGAGCGGCCGGCGGACTGATGGGGCTCGGGCTTGGCTTCGTGCTCACGTTCGCAGCGGAACACTTTGGAATTCGTATGAATCCGGAGGTCTACTACATCGATAAGCTGCCGGTGCATCTCGATCCGACCGAGTTTGCGGTCGTCGGTGCCGCCACCGTGCTCGTATGCCTGGCGGCAACGCTCTTTCCCGCGTATCAAGCGAGTCGGGTGCGGCCTGTCGACGCGCTCCGTTACGACTGAAACCGCGCGCGTACGATGTCCG
>CAMYJN010000578.1 GCA_947258625.1 uncultured Polyangiaceae bacterium
GGGAATCGACCGTCGGCAAGGTGACGTAAGAAGTCAACGAGCCGGTGACGTCGACGTAGTCGATCGGAAGCTTCAGCCACGCGGCGGCGATTGAGGCGACGAGCACGCCAGCGAGCGCACCTGGCAAGATGTGGAGCTTGGTGGGGCGAAAGCGATCCCAGAGCACGATGGTGAGCAGCGTGGCCACACCGATCGACGCAGCGATGTAATGGGTGCGTTCGCCGCCGGTGGTCATCGCCTTCATGACGCCCGCCGGGATTTTGACGATGTTGTACAGGACGCTTCCCTGAATGTCGTCGTCGATCATGACGTGGAACTGCTTGGCCACGATGATGATGCCGATGCCGGCAAGCATGCCTCGGATAACCGCCGGGGAGACCGCTCGGAAATAGGTCCCGAACTTCAAGACGCCTGCGAAGGTCTGAATCAGGCCGGCGAGGATGACCACGATGCCAATGCTGGCGATGCCATAGGGGTCTTGGTCGGTGCGGAACGCGATGACCCATTCCAGCATGAGCACGCTCAGCCCAGCCGAGGGCCCGGCGATCACGAGCGGGGCGCCGCCGAGGAAGCCCGCGACTACGCCGCCAACGCCCGCGGTAATCAAACCAAGCGAGGCTGGCATCCCCGACGCACGTGCGATCCCCATGGACAGGGGAAGCGCGATTAAAAACACGACGATGGACGGCGGGATATCCTTGACGACGGACCGAAGCTTCTGGTTCAAGACAACGGCCTCACGTGACCCTCTATTTGACCCCGGCGACGAAGCCGCCGCCACAGTCAGCGTGAGTGGTGATGTAGATGGCAACCGCGCCGACGGCGACGCCCATATCCGCGCGGGAAGGCATGGGGGCGGAGGATAGTGGGAATGACGCCGTCGGGCGAGCAGGAACAAAATTGACGGGCCCGTCTTGGTGTGCACGTATGGCACGGCGAGCGTGGTCGGACGGCCACGCGCGCTTCGAATCGCGAGCCGTCGCGGCCTAATCGGGGGCATTTCAGGGGGGCACAGGTCTTGCGAAGCAATACTCTCATGAACAACTCGAACTTTCTCCTCGCGGTGGCGGTGGCTGCGGTTGCATCGCCGGCGCTCGCGCAGTCCGAGGTCGGCGTCGGGTTAGCCGCGATGGCCGCAGGCATTACCGGTCTCGCCATCGGCACGGTTCGCCTGAAGCGCGCAAAACAAAAGAGGCGTTACCTCGAGTATCAGATGGAAGAGCTAGAGCGGGCGCTGCCTTGAAGGCAACGACGCGAACATCTGTTCTTCACGACGCTCGCCGGCGTCGAGGCGCTTGACCCGCGGGGCCCTCGTAGACGACCGAGCCGTCGACCAGCTCGATCACACGCTCGCATCGTCGGGCGAGGTCCCAATCGTGGGTGACGATTAAGAAAGCCGTCAAGCTCTCCGAGTTCTGTCGGCGCAGGAGGTCAAAGACTTGGTCAGAGGTCTCCGTGTCGAGGTTTCCGGTCGGTTCGTCGGCAAGGACGAGCGGCGGGTCGTTCATCAGGGCTCTGGCTACCGCGACACGCTGCTGCATGCCGCCTGAAAGCTGGCGGGGCCATGCCTCGGCCCAGTCCCCGAGCCCCATGGCGTCGAGGAGCGCTCGTGCAGGCGCTTTCATGTTGGATTGGAAGCCTCCCCGAGCAGCCGCGCTCGGGAGCATGACATTCTCGATGACGCTGAGGCCGGGCAAGAGGTGATGGGATTGGAAGATGAACCCCAGCTTCTCGCCGCGGAGCGCGGTGAGCGCATGGTCGTCGAGGTTTTCGACCGCACGGCCATCGATGTCGATGCGCCCTTGGGTGGGCCGGTCGAGGAGGCCGATCAGGTTCAGCAGCGTGCTCTTCCCCGAACCCGAAGGGCCGACGAGCGCGACGAGCTCTCCTTTGCGGATGGAAAGATCGATGCCGTGGAGAATCTCGGTCGTGACGCCATCCCCGTACGATTTGCGAACGCCCGCTAGTTGCAGCAGCTCGGGGGTTGCATTCATTCGTCGCCTCGAATGGCTGCGGCGGGGTCCAGATTCGCCGCCCGGCGCGCAGGCAGGTAGGCAGCGAAGACGCCCGTTGCAATGGAGACGCTCAGCGCCGTCAGAAGAAGCCGAGGTGTCACGCTGATGTCGAAGAGCGCGCTGGACTCGATCAGCTCGCCTGCGACCGCGCCGAGCAGCGCGCCGAGCAGCGCGCCAGCCAGACCAAACAGGAGGCCTTGCCAGAGAAAGACGGTAAGCACGATGCGGCGTGAAGTCCCGACGGCACGGAGGATCCCGATTTGACCTCTTCGTTGAACGACGGTGACGCTGAGGACACTGGCAATGCCCATCGCCACCGCGAGTAGGACGAAAATGCGAATCATCGTCGTCGAAGCGTCCTGGGAGCGCAGGCCGGTCAGCAGGTCGCGGTTGCGCTCCATCCAGCTCTCGGTTGGAACGCCAGTCCGGGCCTCGATCTCCCGCGCGATTCGCTCCGCGTCGTACACCTCTGCGACGCGTGCGTCGATCTCGGTGATGTCGCCCACTCGGTTGAGCAGTGTTTGGGCATTGCGCAGGGACGTCACCAACCAGCGTCCGTTGACTACCTCGTTGCCAACGTCGAACACGCCAACGATTCGGAGCAGACTTTCT
>CAMYJN010000579.1 GCA_947258625.1 uncultured Polyangiaceae bacterium
GCACTCGCCGGCCTGGTCGCAGATGGGGCAATCGACCGGGTGATTGAGTAGCAAAAACTCCTGCACAGAAGCCTGTGCGGTCTTGACCTCGTCGTTGGTGGACGAAATCACCATGCCGTCCGCGGGCTCGAGCTGACAGGCGGGCTGCAGCTTGGGCTTGGTGGCGGGGACGTACTCGCCCTTGGCTTCGTCAAACACGAGCTGCGGCATCGCCATCTGGCGGCCGCTCTCGATGTGAACCAGGCACATTCTACAGTTCGCCGCGATCGAAAGGCCGGGGTGCCAGCAGTAATGCGGAATCTCGATACCCTCGCGCCAGGCCGCCTGCATGACGGTCTCTCCAGGCTCGAAGCCAATCTCTTTGCCATCTAGCGTGAACTTGGGCATCGCTTAGCGGTCGCACTCCCCACCGATCATGTTGACCGATCCGAACGTTGGAATGATGTCGGCGATCATTCCGCCGAGGAGCATTTCGCGAGAAGCCGCGAGGTTGTACCAGCACGGCGGCCGGACGCGCACCCGGTAGGGTGTGCCGCTTCCATCCGAGACGATGTGGAAGCCGAGCTCTCCGTTCCCGCCTTCGGTGAAGCTGTAGACTTCGCCCTTCGGCGTTCGGAGCCCTTCCATGACGAGCTTGAAGTGGGCGATGGTGGCCTCGATCGTCGTGTAGACGGCGTCTTTTTCTGGATAGACGATGCGTGGGTCATCGACGTTGACAGGGCCGTCGTCCGGCATCTGTTCGATGGCCTGCTCGATGATGCGGACCGACTGCCGAATCTCTTCGAGGCGAACCATGAACCGATCCCAGTTGTCGCCGTCCTCGCCGACCGGCACGTCGAAATCAAAGCGGTCGTAGACCAGGTAGGGATGATCCTTGCGAACGTCGTAGGGAATGCCTGTCGAGCGCGCCACTGGGCCAGTGACCCCGTACGAAAGCGCCTGCTCTTTGGTCAGAACACCAACGCCCTGCATGCGGTCGAGGAAGATGCGGTTTCGGAGAAGCATCGTCTCCGTTTCCTTCACGACCTTGTGAAGCTCGGGAATCAGGCTCAGCACGTCGTCTTTGAACGTTGCCGTCGGCGGCTCGGCCATGCCTCCGATTCGACCGAAGCTGTGGGTCATCCGGGCGCCCGTCTCGCGTTCCAGAATGTCCCAGACCCAATCGCGCACCTTGAGCAGCCAGAGGAAAGGCGTGAACGCCCCGAGCTCCATTGCCGACGCGCCGTTGCAGGTGAAATGGTCGGCTATGCGCGAAAGCTCCCCGAGGATGACTCGGTAGTACTGGCAGCGTTCGGGCACTTCGATTTCGAGAAGCTTCTCGACCGCAAGCGCCCATCCCACGTTGTTGAGCATCGGCGAGACGTAGTTGAGGCGGTCGGCGTAGGGAAACACCTGCGCCCAGGTGCCGCGTTCGCAGGACTTCTCGAAGCCGCGGTGCAGGTAGCCCGGCTGCACGTCGAGATTGACGAGGGTCTCGCCATCGAGGTCCATCACCATGCGAATCGTGCCGTGCATCGCTGGATGCGACGGCCCCATGTTCAAGCGCATCGGGTCTTCGGAAAGCTCGAGCGCCGCCTCTTCGTTCAACAGCTCGTCCGCGGGTTCCATCTACGCCTCCGAGCCTTCCTCGGAGGCCGCGTCGGGCGCCTTCTCCGCTTCGGCTTCCGCTTTCATCCGTGCTTCGATCCTGGCTTGAATCTGCTCGGCCGCCTCCGAATCGCTCAAGGTGCGCCGCTGGCCTTGCTGGACACCGATCGCAGGGGAGACCTGCTCGTCGCGACCGGCCAGACGTGACTCCCAGTCGATGCGTGCGAACGGCTGGCCCTCCTCGATACCGAACGGCGCTAGCTTTTCGATTTCGCTGACCTCGCGGTAGGGCACCAGGGGCTGCGCCTTGTCGATTGGATAGTCCTTGCGAAGCGGATGCCCGACGAACTCCTCGTAGAGAAGGATGCGCCGCATGTCGGGGTGGTCTTTGAACTTGATACCGAACATGTCCCAGACTTCGCGCTCGGCCCAGTTCGCGCCGGCCCAAAGACCGCTGAGCGTCCCTGGCTCTTCGCCGTCCTCCACGTGCGTGCGGAGTCGAATGCGCGCACCGTTGACCGACGAGCGCATGATGAGCGTGAGATCAAAGCGCGCGGACTTTCGTTCTGGGTAGTCGATCGCGGTGAGGTCGATGAAATGGTCCATCTGCAGCTCGGCGTCGTCTTTGATGAACTGCGCGACCTCGACCCAGTCTTTGACCGCAACCCGGGCCTCGTGATCGCCAAACGCATCGCTCGTCGCGAGAATGCGTTCGCCAAACTGTGTGCTGAGCCGGTCGAGGACCGCCTGGCTCATGACTTGCCCTTCCCCGTTCGGCCCGGCGCGCGCTCGGGAACGAGATGGGGCGGCACGACGATCGGCTTGCGGTCGTTCGCCTGGATCTTGTCTTGAAGGAGCATGAGCGCATCGAGCACGGCCTCGGGGCGAGGCGGGCAGCCCGGGATGTACACGTCCACTGGAATGACTTTGTCGACGCCGGGAATCGTGGTGTAGTTGTCGTAGAAGCCGCCGCAGGACGCACAGGTGCCGAATGCGACGACCCACTTGGGATCCGCCATCTGCTCCCAGATGCGACGGA
>CAMYJN010000580.1 GCA_947258625.1 uncultured Polyangiaceae bacterium
TCGCGACACGATGGTTGAGGAATCCAATCGCGCTTCGCTCGCAGTGACCGCGCTCCTGCTCGGCGTCGGCCTCATGAGCGCACAAATCGCACGCGCGCAGGCCCCAGCACCTCAATCCGAAGCGCCTGCCTCCGAAGCGCCCGCGCCCGAAGCGCCCAAGGAGCTGACGGGCGCGGACTTCGCGATCGAAGCCGGCGCCGTGGAAGAGCGACTCTCGCGAATCAGGACGGAAATGTCACTGATCGACGTGCTTGCGGAAGTAACCAAAGCACTCGATGAGGTGGATGCATCGGGCGCGGAGCTTCTCGAGAGCTTTGCCGCACTCGAGACCCGCCGGATGATGAGCTCCGAGCTCAACAACTTGCGGGCTCAGCTGGAGTACCTCGACGCGAGAACCGACAGGCAGATCGCGAAGCTAAGCAACTATGGAGCCGAGCTCGAAGCGCTGTCGAGTCAAAACGACGAAGACATCGAGCTCTGGACCGGGGCGCTGAAACGAGCGCGACGGCGCTCCGTCCCCAAGGAAGTCCGCGATCGCACCGCGTCAATCCTGCAAGGGCTTCGAGAGGGCGGCAAAATGCTCCAGGCCAAGACCGGCGAAGTGCTTGCCTATCAGTCGCGGGCCCTGGACGTGCGCGACGGGCTTCGCATGGCGCAGCAGAAGGTTAGTGTCGCTCTACGTGCCGAGGCCGACAGCGTCTTCGAGCAACAGGAGCCGCCTATCTGGAAGGCTGACGAACGCTTGGACGATCAGACCGTGCGCGAAGGCTACAACGTGAACTTCTCGTGGCCGGCCGTCAAGGATTACCTACTCCGGAAACGCACGCTGTTGATTCTTCAGCTTTTCATGGTGCTCCTGCTCGGGTTTCTCTTCACGAAAGCTCGCGCGACAGTGGCCCAAAGAATTGAAAAGCGGCAGCAGGACTCAGGCATCGCCTGGGAAGACCAGGCGAGCCAGGCGCTTCGTCACCCCTGGCCAGCGGCCCTTCTCGTGAGCCTCGCGATGGCGCGCTTGTTCCATTCGGACCGCACGGTCGAAATGATCCTCCTCACCTGGCTCCTCGCGCTTCCGCTCTGGTTTGTCGTCTACAAAGAAATGGTCCCGGCGAGCTTACATCGTGCGCTCATCGGGCTCGGTTTCCTCGGAACGTTCCATTTCGTCGTTGCCTTGGCCTCGGGACACCCCGAGATCGAGCGGACCTTGTTGCTCGTGGAGGTGCTCGTCGCTGGTGCCGGCGCAGCGTGGCTCGTCCGCTTTCTACACCGTTTAGACGTTCCGAAGCGCATCCGAGAGGGTCTGTGGTTCTCGCTGACGAGCGTTTGGGCCTGGCTCGCACTGCTCACCACCGCGATTGGCGCAGGCGCAGCCGTGCTCGGGTACATCTTTCTCGCGACGGAAGCCGCGGTTCTCGTCGTCCTCGGAACGATCGGGGCAACGGCCTACATGGCCCTGGAACGGATCATCGAGGCTGTCGTCTTGACCGGCGTACACACCGGTCGCTTCGACGTCTTCCGCATGGTCCGGGCCAATCGGACCGTCACCGAGAAGACCTTGAGCCACACCATACGTTTGATCACGGCCGCCATCTTTGTCTGGTTGCTGGCGGACATGACCTCGGCCTGGCGACCGTTGGGGCGGGTCCTTGGGCGCTGGCTTTCGTCGGATTTGGGGATGGGCCTCACCGAAACGGGCGTGACCTTTGGCGACTTCTTCGCCTTCTTCATCGTCTTGTGGGTGAGCTGGGTCATTGCGCGATTCGTGAGCTTTGTTCTCAAGGAAGAAGTCCTGCCGCGCCTTCACATGCAGCAGGGGGTCCCGTTCGCCCTGACGACGTTCACGCGCTACGCGATCATCGCCATCGGATTCGTCGCCGCCATATCGGTGCTTGGGGTCCCGCTCGACAAGGTGACCATCGTTCTCAGCGCGCTCGGCGTCGGCATCGGCTTCGGACTTCAGAACCTGGTCAACAACTTCGTGTCGGGCTTCGTCCTGTTGACGGAGCGGCCGATTCGCTTGCGGGACAAAGTCGAAGTCGACAACATCCTCGGAAACGTGAGCAGCATCGGAATTCGAGCAAGCACGATTCGCACCTTCGATGGCGCCGAGGTGATCGTTCCCAATGGCGACCTTATTTCCGGCCGGGTCATCAACTGGACTCTGGCAGCGCGACAACAGCGGGTCACCATCCCCCTCGGCGTGGCCTACGGCACCGACCCCAATCAGGTACTCGGCATCCTGAGGAAGGTCGCGGCGGCGAACGAGAAGGTCTTCAAGAGCCCCGCGCCGCTTGCGCTTTTCCGTGGGTTTGGTGAAAGCTCCCTCGATTTCGAGCTGCGGATCTTCATGGACCCGTCAGACGTTCTGGACGTGCCAAGCGCGGTCTACGTGGCGATCAACGATGCGTTGAAGGAGGCGGGTATCGAGATTCCGTTTCCGCAGAGGGACTTGCATCTGCGCGGAGTGCCGGAGGGGTTCACTGGCACTGGCACTGGCACTGGCGCTGGCACTGACACTGACACTGGCACTGGCACCGGCACTGGCACCCCGTAAAGAGGCCGCTTCGCGCCGTCCACGGGGCTTCGCTGGCACCGAGGCTGAACGCTGAACGCATACCGAGGCTCAGC
>CAMYJN010000581.1 GCA_947258625.1 uncultured Polyangiaceae bacterium
CACGCGCTACGAAATCCACGGCTCCAAGCTCATGCTGTTCGCGGACAAGAAGCTCGTGGCACGATTCGAGGCGAGAGCTCCGGTGGAGTGACCTTCGTCTTCGACGAGTTCGAGCTCGACCCATCCCGCCGCGAGCTCCGCGTCGACGGCAAAACACGGCAGCTGCAGCCCCAGGTGTTCGACCTCTTGCTCTACTTGGTCGAAAACCACGAGCGTGTCGTGCCCAAGCGCGAGCTCCTCGAAGCGCTCTGGCCGGATACGACGGTGACGGAGAGCTCGATGCAGCGAGCGGTGAGCTTGGCACGAAGTGCGCTCGGTGAACACGGCCCGGAGTTGATTCAGACGTTCCCACGCCAAGGTTATCGGTTCGTGGGGAAGCTCCGAACCGATCCGAAGTCATCTCCTGGGTTCACATTGCAGCCTCGCTACACGCCGAGCGGAGACGTTCACATCGCGTATGCGACGCTCGGCAGCGGGGATGCCGACATCGTCATTGTGAGCGGGTGGATCATGCCCATGCGCGCGATGTTCAAACACCCGAAGACGCGGTCCGCGGTGGAAGCGTTGGCCCAAATGGGCAGAGTCATTCAGTTCGACAAACGAGGGACCGGACTCTCCGACCGGGTCAAGGAGCTCCCAAGCCACGAGCAGCGTATGGACGACTTGAGGGTGGTGCTCGACGCATGCGGTTCGGGAAAGGCCATCCTCGTGGGTTTTTCCGAAGGTGGTGCGCTCGCGATGTTGTACGCGGCCATGTATCCGGAGCGCGTTCGAGGCTTGGTGCTTTGTGGCGCGTTCGCGCGAATGACGCGAGCAGGGGACTATCCCTTCGGCTACGCAGCCGAGGACATGCAGAAGCTCAAGGGATACATCCGCGGAGCCTGGGGTAAAGGCGCTTCGTTGCGCGCCATCGCACCGAGCATGTTGCACGACCCGGAGTTCGTCGACTGGGTCGGCTATGCGGAACAAGAGGGCAGCAGCCCTGGTAGCGCGCTGGAGCTTCTCGAGATGAACATCCAAATCGACCTACGAGCTTTGCTCCCGACGATCCGAGTACCAACCGTCGTTCTGCAAGCTAGCGATGACAAGATGATCGACCCGTCCAGTGGTTCCTACCTGGCGAAGCACATCCCCAATGCCCGCTACCTCGAGGCTCCCGGCGACGATCACCTTTTCTTCTTTCGCAACCAAGGTGAAATGATCAGTGCGGTGCGCTCGCTCTTGTCGCAGGACCCGCCGGAGCTCGAAGAGGATCGCTTCTTGAGCACCGTTCTCGTCGCCCAGCTGGGCGACGACATCGAAGAGCAACTGTGGCTCGAAGAGGTTCGACGGCACCGCGGCCAAGTGGTCCCAGGCGAGCTGCGCGCGTACTTCGACGGGCCGGTTCGCGCGATTCGCTGTGGGCTTGCACTGGCCGAGCAATTGGGACTTCGCCTCGGTGTTCACGCGGGCGAGGTGATCAGACGGGGCACGGCGGTCGGTGGGGCTGCATTTGACGCAGCCGAAGCAATGGCCGCGATGGCACCCGAAGGGCGGTTGTGGGCGTCGCACGTGCTGGTCGACCTAGTGCCCGGCAACGACCTCCGGTTCGACAAGATCGGCGACAGCCTCATCGTAGACGGGCGGGAAATCGCCGCGTTTGAGGTGCAAACCGAGAGCTAAGCATTCGGTAAGCTCGACAAAAGGACCTTCGCAGGCCGCCTCCCTATCTTAGGCGCAAAAGGAGGCAGCCATGCCGTATACCAACGCCGGAAACGATCTCGAAAACGAAACCACCACCCACGCGGCCCGGGTCGCAAGCCACTTCTGTGGCCCTCCCGGATCAGGGAACGGCGGCTACACGGTCGGCATGATTGGGAAGCACCTCGAGAACGACGTCGAGGTGACCCTCAAGCGCCCCGTCCCCGTCGACGAAACCATGCAAGTGGTCGCCGACCCGGCTGGCATGGCGACGCTCCTACATGCCGGCAGTGAAATCGCCAGCGCGCGCGTCGTGGCGCTCGATCTGGACACCCCAGAAGCGATCACGTTCGCGGAGGCAGCCGCGGCTCGCGCCAGCTACCCTGGTCATCAAGCCCACCCGTTTCCAAATTGCTACGTCTGCGGAACCAATCGTCGATGCGGCGACGGCATGCGCCTTTTCACGGGTGTCGTCGACGACGGCGTGGTCGCCAGCTCCTGGGTTCCCAGCGCGGAGGCGGTCCGCAACGAGCCCATCGTCAGGCCGGAGATCATCTGCGCTGCGTTGGACTGCCCGGGTGCCTGGGCGCTCATCGCCCGCTACGGAATCGAAGGCCCCTTCGTCCTCGGCAGGATGACCTATCGATTGGAAAGGCCGCTTTACGCGGGTGAGCGGTACGTCGTCATGGGTTGGTCTTTGGGTCGTGAGGGACGGAAGTCGTTCTGCGGAACGGCGATCTACGACACCAATGGTTCGATCTGCGCTGCGGCGGGGGCCACCTGGTTCCAGATCGGGTGAGGGCAGTGTCGGAGTCAGTGTCAGTGTCAGTGTCAGTGGCAGTGCCAGTGACAGTGTCAGTGGCAGTGCCAGTGGCAGCTGTGCGAGACAAGACATCGCTGACACTTCGCTGTGACGGTGGTTGACGTTTGGATGCCATGAAAGGG
>CAMYJN010000582.1 GCA_947258625.1 uncultured Polyangiaceae bacterium
TCTCTTCCACCGTCCCTGGCAAATAGCCGACATCCCGGCCCATGGGAAAGATCGGCCGAGAGACGAGCATCCGACCGTACGCGCCGTCCTGAACGACGGACTGCAGCCCAGCCGCAACGGCAAGCAACGTCTTTCCGGTGCCGGCTTTGCCGATCAAGGTCAGCAGATGGATGTCCGGCGAAAGGAGCATGTCGAGCGCGAAGTACTGCTCGAGGTTTCGGGGCCGAACGCGCCAGACCCCCTCTCTACCCACTCGGAGCGGAACAATCGTGCCCTCCTTGGCGTCGTAGCGCCCGAGCGCGGTGTGCCTGTGCTGATCGCGCTCACGAAGCACGAGCCCAGCATGAGCGTAGAGCTCGACATCGAGCAGGCTTGCATCGATGGGCTCGCGCTGGGCCAGCTGGTCGACGAGGGCACGATCTACATCGGCGGTAACCACTCCCGAGTACAGCTCGTCGATCGAAACCCTGCCGCCCTCGTAGGTTTCCGCCTTGAGCCCGAGCGCGTCGGCGCGAATTCGAAGATTCGTGTCCATCGTGACGAAGACGAGAGGCTGATCGGGTCGTTGGTCCCGGAGGTCGAGCGCCATCTGCAAAATGAAGCGGTCCATCTCGCCGGGCCCCGGAGCGCGTTTCGGCATCTGCGAGGGCACGGCGACCCGAAGCTCACCACCGGTGCTTTCCAGCGGGACGCCCTGATCGAGCGTGCGTCCGTTTTGATTGCGAAGCTCGTCGAGAATTCGCGAGAGGTGTCGCGCGTTCTGCCCAAGCTCGCTGAGCTCTTTTTTGAACTGATCGACCTCTTCGATGACGAAGATCGGTAGGACGACCGCGTTGTCCTCGAATTTATAGACCGCTAACGGGTCGTGAAGGACCACATTGGTATCCAAGACATAGGTCTTCTTCACGTTGCCGAACGCTAGCACGCTTTGGTGCCCGCCGTACCTAGAAACGAAAACGCGGTATAGTGCGCCTTCGGAACGTTCATGGTCGGGGAGCTGAGTTACCAAAGCCTCGCGATCCTCGCGGCTGCTGGGGTGCTTGCGACGATCGTGAACGTCATCGCGGGCGGTGGCGGAATGATTGTCCTGCCTGCATTGATGGCGCTCGGTCTCCCTGCGGACGTTGCCAACGGGACCTACCGACTGGGCGTCGTCACGCAAAGCATCGCGGGAACCGCCGCGCTACGGCGCGAGGGCAAGCTCGACACGAGCTCGATTGTTCCAATTCTGATCCCTACCGTGCTTGGCGCGATCCTTGGCGCCTGGCTTGCGACCAGGGTTCCGCCGGAGGTGCTCAAGCCGATCATGCTTGCGACGATGATCGTCATGGCGGCGCTGATCGCGTTTCGGAAGCGAACCTTGATTCCCGCCGAAGGGCGGGCGCTGCGTCCGCAAGATGCGCCCCGTTCCTATGCCGGCCTCTTCCTGGCGGGGCTCTACGGGGGTTTCATCCAGGCCGGCGTGGGCTTCTTGTTGCTCGGTGTTCTCGTTGGAACGCTGCGTCACGATCTGATCGGCGGCAATGCACTCAAGTTGGTCGTTAACCTCACATTTGGCACAGTCTCACTTGGAATCTTCGTATGGGCGGGCCTGGTGTCCTGGGCCCCCGCAATCGTTTTGGCAGCCGCGTCGATCGTCGGCGCTCGGCTCGGCGTTCGCCTCATGCTCAGTGTACCCGTCTCTGGCTTGAGGTGGTTCGTGTTCGCAGCCGTCGTTGCGACCTGCATTGCTGCATGGCTTCGATAGTTAACAAGGATCACGGTTGGTGATACTCTGATCGGCAAGGAGGACTTCGCAATGGGGGAAATGGTCAAGCAGATTGCTGCCCTGCAGGACTACGAAAGCTACCAGGATCTACACTGGGAAGGCGCCTTCGAAGAGTACCTTCAGATCGTTCGCGACAAGCCTCAGGTTACGCGCAACGCGTTCCAGCGCCTCTACGACATGGTGATCTCGTACGGCGAAGAGGAGTACATCGACAACAAGAAGAAGTTGATTCGCTATCCTTTCTTCAAAGATCCAATCGAAAACGGAAAGGATGCGATCTTCGGCTTGGATATTCCATTGATGCGCCTGGTGCACGTCCTGCACGCCGCAGCGCAGGGCTACGGGCCGGAGAAGCGAATCATCTTGCTACACGGGCCGGTCGGCTCCTCGAAGAGCACGATCGCGCGGCTGCTGAAGAAGGGGCTCGAGCGCTACTCGCGAACCGCCGAAGGTGCGCTCTATACGTACGAGTGGACCAACCTGCACCAAACTGGGCTTGCGGGCGGCGATGACGTCTTCCCTTGCCCGATGCATGACGAGCCGCTTCGCCTGATCCCAGCCGAGTGGCGCGACCAGGCCATCCAAGAGCTTCGCTTGGGCGACGATCGGCGACGAGTCCACGTGACTGGCGAGCTCAACCCTGCATGCCGGTTCATCTTCCGAAGCCTGCTCGAACGCTATGACGGCGACTGGTCGAAGGTGA
Source organism: uncultured Polyangiaceae bacterium (assembly GCA_947258625.1). Classification (GTDB taxonomy): domain Bacteria; phylum Myxococcota_A; class Polyangia; order Polyangiales; family Houyiibacteriaceae; genus SG8-38. Next base: position 2,472 of record CAMYJN010000582.1, read on the forward strand.
TGGCGAATCACATCAACGTGAAGCGCCTGATCTTGAGCGAGCAGGATCGGGTGGGAATCGGCACGTTTCAGCCGAAGGACGAGAAGAACCAGGATTCGACCGAGCTCACCGGGGACATCAACTACCGGAAGATTGCGGAATATGGCTCCGATT
>CAMYJN010000583.1 GCA_947258625.1 uncultured Polyangiaceae bacterium
CTGGGCGAGCTTCTTCTCGGAGATCAATCGGCCCGATACGCTCTTGTCGACGTTCAAGTTCGGCATGTTAGGCGCTGGCGTTTCTCAGGCGCTCGCGGGTCAGATCGCAAAGCCCGATTCCAAAGTCGTTTGCATCATCGGCGATGGTGCGATGGGCTTTCATTTCCAAGAGCTCGAGACCGCGCTCCGCAATGAGTTGCCCGTGATCTATCTGGTGATCTGCGACAAGCAGTGGGGCATGGTGAAGCTCACACAGTCGATCGCGCTCGGCATGCTTCGCCCCGCGATCCAAACCGATCAGCAGGGCACGATCAACGCCGATTTCGAGGAAATCGAGTTCGACAAGGTGGCCGAAGCGATGGGTTGCCACGGCGAGCGGGTCGCCGATCCGGCCGAGCTGGAAGCGGCGCTTCAGCGCTGTGTCGATTCGGGCAAACCGTCGGTCATTCACGTCGACGTCGACCCCAACATGCACCTGTTCGCGCCCGGGCTTCAGGAGTTCAAGGCGATGCACCAGGAGCCCGGCGCCTGATGGGGGCAGGCCCCGCGGTCCTGGTGACCGGGGCGGCTGGCTATGTCGGTCGCCTCTGCGTCGCGGCCCTGGCGAAGCGTCGGAGCGAGCTCTCGGCGCTGGTCGCCCTCGATTGGACCGAGGTCGAGCTGCACGAACGGCTGGCCGGCGTCGTCTACGAGCAGGGCGACATTTGCGACCCTGCACTCGGGGAATTCTTTCTCAAGCACGGGATCGACACCGTCGTTCACCTCGCTTCGATCGTTCGCGTGCCTAAGGGTGCGCCGGAAGACTTGGCGTACCGAGTCGACGTCCTCGGCACCCAAAATATCCTCGAGGCATGCGAAGCCGCCAAGGCGACTAGGCTGATCGTCACCTCGAGTGGCGCAGCGTATGGATATCATCCGGACAATCCCGATTGGTTGGATGAAAACGATCCGCTCCGAGGCAACGACGAGTTTGAATACTCGAAGCACAAGCGCATCGTCGAAGACATGTTGGCCCGCTGGCGCGAAGAGCGTCCTGAGCTTCGGCAGATCGTATTCCGACCCGGCACCGTCGTCGGGCCGGACGTACACAGTCCGGTCACCGATCTGTTCGAAAAGCCTGTTATTCTCGGCATCGTAGGGTCGGATTCTCCCTTCGTGTTCATCTGGGACCAAGACTTGGTCGCCTGCCTCGTCGATGCGGTCTTCTCCGACAAGGTCGGTATCTACAACCAAGCCGGCGACGGCGCGCTCACCCCGCGCGAGATCGCGAAGATGCTCAAAAAACCGTACGTGCCGCTGCCGGCATCGCTCGTGAAGACGATGCTCTGGGCACTCAAGCGCGTCGGCTTGACCGAGAACGGGCCCGAGCGCGTGAACTTTTTGCGCTATCGACCGGTGCTCTCGAACCGGCGCCTCAAAGAGGAGTACGGCTACACCCCCAAGCTCAGCAGTCGTGAGGCGTTCGAGCTCTATGCCCGCGCGCGAGGTCTCCTTGGCCCGGCGTAACTTTCGCGGAAGCACGGTCGTCATCACCGGAGGTGCGGGCGGAATCGGACGCGCGCTTGCCCGAAGCTTCGGGGGGGCAGAGGCGAAAATCGCCATCATCGACCTGTCCGGCAGCCCCTTGATTGAAACCCGTGAAGAGCTGGACGCATTGGGAATCGAAGTCGTCGTCCTTCCCTGCGACATCACCGACCCAGCGCAAGTCGCCTCCGCGATGAACACCGTCCGGGACGCATTCGGAAGCATCGACGTCCTCATCAACAACGCCGGTATCGTGCACCGAAGCGCGTTCGCCGAGACGCGGCCTGAGGTCTTCCGCCGCGTGATGGAAGTCAATCTCTTCGGTGCAATTCATTGCACCCAGGCCTGCATGAACGACCTCGTCGAAAATCGCGGTTTGATCATTGCCGTGTCGAGCATTGCAGGATTGGCGCCGCTCTATGGACGCAGCGGGTACGCGGCCTCGAAGCACGCCATGCACGGCCTGTTCGAAAGCTTGGGCGCCGAGGTGGCCGACAAGGGCGTCGGGGTGCTGATGGTCTGCCCTTCGTTCGTCGAAACCGGCTTGGAAGCATCGACGCTTGGGGGTGACGGCAAGCGCGTTTCGCGGCCACGCTCCAAGGTGGGAAAGCTAGGCAATGCGGACGAAGTGGCAGCGGAAGTGCTGAACGCTGCCGAAGCCGGGCGGAGACGCCTGGTGCTGACCCCCGTCGGCAAGACCAGCGCGGTCCTCTCGCGCCTCGCCCCCGGGCTCTACGAGCGTCTGATGATCCGAAGCCTGCGCTCCGAGCTCGATGAAGACTGACCGGGCTTCGCTCAGCTCTTTGGCGCCGCCAAGCCCTTGACCGGATGCGCGCGGTACGGCGCTTCGAGGATCGCGATCTCCTCTGGGCTGAGCTCGATCTCCGCGGCGGCAATGGCATCGTCGAGGTGGGCGAGCTTGGTCGCGCCCACGATCGGAGCGGTCACCGCCGGCTTCGAAAGCAGCCAGGCCAGGGCGACCCGAGCCGCCGGCTCGCCCCGCTTGGCCGCGACCTTTTTGACCGCGTCGACGACCTCCCAGTCCGAGGGCTGGTCGTATAAAATCTGATCGAGGCCGTCGCTCGATGAACGGCTGGT
>CAMYJN010000584.1 GCA_947258625.1 uncultured Polyangiaceae bacterium
GTCGGACTGCACCACGAAGTCATCTTGGTCGACGACGGCAGCAAGGACGGCGGCGAAACGCAACGGGTCGCCGAAACCCTGGGCTGCCGCTACCTCGAAAACCCAAAGAACCAGGGCAAGGGTGCCGCCGTTCGCCGGGGCATGCTCGCGGCCACGGGGCGCTACCGTTTCTACACCGACATCGACGTCCCCTACGAGCTCGCCAACATCGAGGCGATGCTCTGGTATCTCGATTTCAAAGAGTTTCATTTCGTCGCCGGGGACCGAACACTCGACGAATCCAGCTACCACCTGCACGTGCCCTGGTTTCGTCGCGCAGCCAGTCACGTGTACTCGACCTTCGTCGGGCAATTGGTCGCAGGAGGTTGGTTCGACACCCAGTGCGGGCTCAAAGGGTTTCGGGATCACGTCGCCGAAGATCTGTTCGGCGTCGGCCGCATCAACCGCTTCGCCTTCGACGTCGAGCTCTTCTATATCGCACTCAAGCGAAACTACGACATCAAGCGGCTGCCGGTGCGCCTGCGATGCAACGAGACCTCGACCGTCAATGTTCTTCGAGACGGTGCGGCCATGGTGCGCGATCTCGGCGCTATCCGGCTAAACCAGTTGTTCGGTCGCTATCGTCCGCTTCTGCCGGTTCAGCGAACGATCGACAGCTCGCCCCGGGCCAAGGCTGCGCCGCGCAAGGTGACCCTTCATGACCGGTAGCGAGCGGCGGCTGGGCGACGCCATCCAGTTCCCCGGGAACTACCAGTTCCAAGCGGCGTTTGCGGGCAGCGCTCGAGGAAGCCAACCCCCTGCGCATGGAAACCCTCCTGGTGCAGAGCTTCGAACGGGCCTGAGTTGACGCGCGCTCGGCGGAGGCGTTAACTCCCTCCATGACCAACGTCAGCGTCCTAGGCGCGGGGGCATTCGGCACTTCGCTGGCCCTCTACTCTCATCACCTGGGTCACCAGACGCGCGTCTGGGCCTACGACGAAGGGCTCCCCGAACGCGTCGCCGTCAAAGGCGAGAACACGGCCTATCTTCCGGGCTTCCCGACGCCGAAGGACTTGCTCTTCACCAACGACATGGCGACCGCCCTGGAAGGAGCCGACTTGGTGTTGCTGGTGGTACCGTCGAGCTTCATGCGCAGCGTCGCCACCCAAGCCGCACCGCATCTGCCGCCAGGCGCGCTCGTCACCTCCACGGCAAAAGGCATCGAGCAGGAAAGCCTCGCCCTCATGAGCGACGTGCTCGCGGACACCATTCCTAAGCACGCGCGATCGGCGACCTACCTTTCCGGCCCGAGCTTCGCAAAAGACATTGCCTCGCAGTTGCCAGCGGACGTGAGCCTTGCTGCAGCCGACATCGAGACGGCCCGGGGCGTCCAAGCAATCCTCCATTCGCCGCTTCTTCGCGTCTACGCAAGCGACGATCTCGTGGGGGTCCAGCTCGGTGGCGCGTTGAAGAACGTCATTGCCGTGGCCTGCGGCGCAGCAGACGGCTTGGGTCTCGGCGCTTCGACCGTGGCTTCGCTGATGACCCGTGGCCTGGCGGAACTGGCGCGCTTGGGCGTAGCGCTCGGTGCAAACCCGCTCACGTTTCTCGGGCTTGCCGGGGTCGGCGATCTGAGCCTCACCTGCAACGGTGAGTTATCTCGAAACCGTCAACTCGGTCTACAGCTGGCCAGCGGCAAAACCGCGCGCGAGATTGTCAGCTCCCAAAAGGCAGTCGCGGAAGGCTATCGCACCTCGATGGCGGTCCATCAGCTCGCGACTCGGGAAGGCGTGGAGATGCCGATCTCCGAGGCGGTCTACAAAGTCTGCCATGAAGGCGCTTCGCTTCCCGAAGAGGCGACGCGCTTGATGCAACGCGAACGCAAGGACGAGCTTGCGGGGATCTTCATGACGCAAAAGCGTCCCCGCTAGCAGGCGGACGAAGCGTTGAAGTCAGCCCTTAGGGGTTCATTTCGTATTCGTCGCGAAGGTCGTACACCTGGCTCCAGACACGCTGGTAACGCGCCTCGTCGAGCACAGGCTTGCGGATCATTTTCTGGCAAGCGGTCATCTGGATTTCGTTGCTCGACGGCTTCGAGTAGAGGCTCAGCGCATGGCGCGAGAAGTCGCGGATCATGAAGTCGAAGATCTGATCGATCAAATCGTCGGAGATGTCGTAGATCTTGGCGTTCTCCAAGATCAGCTGGCCGTAGACCACCAGCGCGAAGATTTCACCTCCAGCGAGTAGGAAGTCGATGTCTTTTCTTTGTCCTTCATCGGGCGGAGCCGCGAAGAGCATCTCTTTGAACGCCGTGATCTGTTCGCGAAACACCGCGAGATTCGGGGTGTCCCGACTCCCATAGGCAATGTTGTAGTCGTGGAATCGAATCTTCCCGAGGCCCTTGGTGGGGCCCTGGTCGAAGAGGAAATCGTCGTTGGCCGCCTGGCTCTGCTGCGGCACGTCGGTGTAGTCGGCGGGCGCGAAAAAGTAGTTCGCCATGAACTTCACGATCAGCGCGATATTCACGTGCACGGTGCCTTCGAGCTTCGGCAAGGCGCGAATGTCTACGGCGGCCTGCTCGAAGAACATGTCTTTCTCGAAGCCCTTCGCTGCGATGACGTCCCACATGAGGTTCATCACAT
>CAMYJN010000585.1 GCA_947258625.1 uncultured Polyangiaceae bacterium
ATCTGCTGATTACTAGCAATGGCCAGGTGAAGCTCGCGGATTTCGGGATCGCGCGAATCCCGAACGCGGACCTGACCAAGGAAGGTCAGTTCCTGGGGACGCCGTGCTACGCCGCACCCGAGACGCTCCGAAGCGGTGAGTACAGTGAGCAGAGTGACTTGTTCTCCTTCGGAGCGGTCATCTACGAGGCAGCATGCGGAGAACGCGCGTTTCCCGGAACCGAGGCGTTGGCGGTCGCACACAAGGTGATGAGCACTGATCCGGTTCCGCCAAGCGAGGCCAATCGAGGCGCAGCGATCCCAAGCGCGCTCGACGCCGCCATCCTTCGAGCGCTCCGCAAGAGCCCCTCGGAGCGATATGCAAGCGCAAGAACATTCGTATCCGCACTCAAGCAAGCCTACGACGGACGCCGCCCATCGAAATCGAGACGTCGACGCACCAGTCTGCCCTTCGCGATGACCCTGGCCATCGGAATCCTCGTGGCCCTATGGCTCGCCCTCGAAAACTGCAATCCAAAGCCCATCAACGCAGGTGCCGGCGCGGACGCTGGCGCTGACACTGGCGCTGACGCCGACACTGACGCTGACACTGGCGCTGACACCGGCCCCGACGCTCTTTCTCCTCACGAACGCGAGGAGGCCGCGAAAGACGAGCTGGCGAATGCCCGCTCTGCCCTCGAACGTGGGGACCTCGCCGAGGCGGCCGCGGCACTCGAGCGCGCGAGCGCTTTCGACCCGAGCAACCCCGATATCGGCGAGCTGCAGGAGCAGGTGCTCGCAGCGCAGCCCGATGGCGGCTAATCCAGCTTGTTGCTGTCGTCCCGGACTGGCTTCCAGCGGCAGTCCTTCCCACCGCCCGTGGTCGGATTGCACTTGTACATGTAGGTCAGCGTTTGGCCGCATCCACGGACTCGCTTCTGCATCGGTGCGTCGTCCACGAACTCGATCATCGAGGCTTCGCAGTCGAGATCGACCGCAGCAGCGCTTCGTATCTGCTGCGTGGCGGCGGACTCGTGACCGCAACCTACGACGAGCGCCATGATGGCTGCAACTTGGATGGCTTTGCTCCGCATCTCCTCGGACCCCTCGGTGGAGCATAGCGCATCGATGCACGGCGCGCGCCTAGAAGTCGATGCCCAAGCCACGAAGGTCGCTTTCGGCCTGTGGCGCCCAACCGCGATTGGCCTTCGGGCTTGCAGGGCTGGGGTGCAGGACGGTGCCGATTGCCGGCCCCCCATCGCCGAGCGCCGCGCGCGCGCGCTTGGTTGCCCATGCACCCACGCCGACGACTAGCGCCGGCGAGAGGATCTCGACGGCCTCACGCAGCGCTTGGTCGCATGCAGGTAGAAGCGCGGCCCGCTCGTCGGGTGAAAGCTTGTCGGGTGTACGATTGCGACCCGTCGATTCGACGAAAAGCAGCGGGCAATAGTTGACGACGAAAAACCTCGAAAAGAACTGTTCCGGCGTGCCAAAACGGTCTCGTGCCCAACCCCAGAGACGGGAGCCGCTGACCTCCGACCGCGCGCAGTCGAAGCCGAGCACGGCGCGCTTTGGATGCTCCCGGGAAGGACGATCGACGGGTGCTTCAATCCCCATCCAATCGCGGACGAAGCCCACGTCGCCAAACGGGACGCCCGTCTGGCCCATGCCGAACGGTCCGGGGTTCATCCCGACCAAGACGACCTCTTTTTTGCCCGAGCCGAAGCGGCTCAAATAGAGCTCGTGCGGGCGCTTCGCGTACTGAAGCGGGTTGTACACGTGCGTGACCGGTTCACCGAACTCGAGCTCGGAGACGACGCGACTCAGTGCGCGCGAAGCTTTGACGAGCTCGCTCATCCGTAATCAGCAGAGGTAACGCTCACCGCCATCGCACAGAATCGTGACGACTCGCTGCCCCGGCGTCATCCGGCGTGCCACCTCGAGGGCAGCATGAACGTTTGCGCCGGCGGACGGCCCCAGCAGCAATCCCTCTTCGCGCGCAAGTCGCTTCGTCATGCGCTCTGCGGCAAGATCGGTCACGGTCAACACCTCGTCCGGCAGCTTGGTGTCGAGCACTTCCGGAATGAAGCCGGCCCCAAGGCCCTGAATGCCGTGCAGGCCCGCCTTCCCGCCCGAAAGCACCGCGCTCGCCCGTGGCTCGACGGCCACCAAACGAATGTCCGGGTTGCGCTTCTTGAGCACACGCCCGACCCCCGTGAGCGTGCCGCCGGTGCCCACGCCGGCCACGAAGGCGTCGACCCTGCCACCGGTCGCCTCCCAGATCTCTTCTGCGGTCGTCTCGGAGTGAATCGCCGGGTTGGCCGGGTTTTCGAACTGGCCGCACATCATCGCGCCGGGCGTCGTCCGCAACAGCCGCTCTGCTTGCTCGACGGCACCTGCCATGCCGTCCTCGGCTCCGGTCAAGACCACCTCGGCCCCATAAGATTTGAGCAGGTGGCGACGCGCTGCGCTCATATCCTCCGGCATCACGATCAGGCAACGATACCCGCGGACGGCGCAGATCATGGCGAGGCTGATCCCGGTGTTGCCACTGGTCGCTTCGATGACCGTCGAGCCCTCTCGAAGCTCCCCCGATGCCTCGGCGGCGAGGATCATCGAAAGCGCAGGCCGGT
>CAMYJN010000586.1 GCA_947258625.1 uncultured Polyangiaceae bacterium
GGCCCGTCTCGTCGCGAATGAGCGCTGCGGATTCCGCGAGGTCCGATTGGAGCGCTTCATCTCCCCCAAGCGAGCGAATCGCTTCTCGCATGTCGGCCGCCAGGGTTCGGATCGTCGCCAAGGGCGTATTGAGCTCGTGCGCGACCCCCTGTGCAACGCGGCCGAGGCTTGCCAAGCGCTCGGCATGAAGGAGCCGACGCTCGGCGTGGAGAATCTGCGTGCGGTCGACGTAGAGGTTCATGATGCGGGGAGGGCCCTGACCCGGCGAGGCCAAAGGGAAGGAAAGCATCTCGTAGGAGCTGTCACCCACGATGAATCGGCACCGACCTTCGGCGCCCTCATCGCGGGCTCTCCAGACGGGACAAAGACCCGCTGGCTGCGTTTTGCAAGCCCGAACCCCGACAGGGCATTCCCATGAGCCTAGCTCGCCGGGCGCAGGAGCGAGCTCGTCGGCCAATCGATTGCGCCACTCGATCTTGCCGTCGGGAGAGACGACCTCGAGCCCCGCTTCGAGCTCGTCGAGCGTATTGGAGATGACCTGGTACTCCAGCTCTGCTTGGTCGCGCGAACGGGCAAGGGCGCGCTCTCGGTCACGAAGCTCGCGTACGGCGTGAAGCACGAGGTAAGCCGCGGCGCCAATGGTCGTGGTGAAGGCCGCAACGTTACCGATGGTGTCCCACGGGGGCGACGGATCCCAGGCTCCGATCTTCAAGGCCGGCACCGATTCGCTCAGGGCCAGGAAACCCGCGCTGGCAAACGCAGCGGCGGTGGCAACCAGCGTTGCACCCGGTCCGCCTAGAATCCCGATCAGCGCAAGATGGAAGACGTAAAAGCCGATGAATGGGGTCGATATACCCCCGGCGGCCCACAGCACGACGGTCAGCATGGCCAGATCGACGAGCGCTTGAGAAACCGCGGCTCGCTGCCCAGAGCCAGGCCCAGGCTCGCGCCTCAACAAGATGAAGTTGTAGACGCTCCCGGCGCCCGCAACCACCAACAAGACGGGCCAGGCGACTCCAGGATAGAAGCCCGCCGCCGCAAACACCGTCGCTACGAGAACGCCGGCCATCGCGACCCAACGCAGATTGATCAGCCAACGAATCCGGTCGGCGCTGAAGTCGTCCCGCTCGTGGGAGTCGGCGAACACACTCGAACGACTCGGTTCTGAGGCCATCATCGGTTCCTAGGATTTGGGGTCGATCGCGTCCTCTGGCCAGGGTACAACGACTCGACCCGCCGATGGCAAGCGAATCAAACGAGAGAAGGATGATCATTGCCGTCCTGCTGACGTCCACCCTGTTGACAATGCTGGGCATCGCCGGAGTTCTCACCGGTGCCTACGACCTATCGATGGCTCCGCTCCCCGAGGATCTTCGCGAGCTCGCCGAAGTGAATGAAGAGCTCAGCGACGCGGAGGTTCAGCTTTTCGAAGCTCGCGTCAGCAATCCGTACCGAAGGCCGATGGCCGCAGCCAACGTGGTGGTGTCCGGCTTGGTGCTCATTGGAAGCTTCCTCTTGAGCTGGCGACGCAGGCTCGCGCAGTGGTGGATCAAGCAAGCCGTGGCGGCAAAGCTGATCTGGATCGGCGCCTACACCGTCACTTTGGCCTCCCATATCAATTTGACCTTCGTGCCGTTACCGACGGCGCCGCAGGACGCTACCCTATCGGCGTTCATCGGAAGCGTGATCGGCCTCAGCCTGGTCAACGCGGCACTTCACGTTGCGGCCGCCTACAGAGCGACCCGACCGGACATCGCCGAGTTCATCCGCTCATCGGCCACTAAAAGTTGAGGCGACGCATCAGCGCGCGTGGGAGCGCTCGGATCACGGCCATGATCAGTCGCCAGGGCGCGGGCGCATAAACCACCGGCGCGCCGCGGTCGATCGCGCCAAGCACACGTCGGGCCACCGCATCGGGTTCGCCCGCAAACGGTGGTGGTTCGAGGCCGGCGGTCATGCTGGTCTTGACGAAACCGGGCTTGACTGTGATCACGTGAAGGCCGTCCGCGCGGTGCTTGTGATCCAGGCCCTCGAGGTAGTGAGTCAGGCCCGCCTTTGCGGCGCCGTAGATGATGACGGGCTTGCGACCCCGCTCCCCGGCGACCGAGCTGAAGACGCACAAGGTGCCACCACCCTCTTGAAGCAGCGCTTTCTTCGCGGCCTCACAAAACAAGACGGTATTCGAGAAGTCGATTCGCAGAAGCCGCTCCGCGAGATCGGGATCGGCTTCTAGCTCTTCCTGGCTGGCAAAGATCGCGGCGGTGACCACCATGGCATCCAAGCCACCAAGAGATTCCCGAGCTGCGTCGATCGCCGGGCCGAACATTTCGGGTTTTTCGAGGTCGCAGGTGACCGACTGAACCGAGTCACCAACGCCGCGTATGCCGAGGTCGGCCGCGCTGCGCTCGAGATCGACGCTGTTACGGCCGAGAATGCAAATCTCGTCCCCCCGCTCCGCAGCCGCACGGGCAAGCGCGCGTCCCATCCCCTTGGTCGCACCCAGAATGGCAACTTTCATCTCAGTCCCCTAGCAAGCGCACCGACTGCGCGCTTCGAAATCTGCGATTGGGGTCCCAACGATCTCGGATCGCCATGAACTCGTCGAGGCGA
>CAMYJN010000587.1 GCA_947258625.1 uncultured Polyangiaceae bacterium
TCATCGGAGAGTTCTGGGCGATGACGACCGAGGGAGACGGGAACTACCACCTCCAGCGATTCGTCGAATCCGAGGGCGGCGAAAACGACATTCAGACCCTGGTCAACTGGCTGCTCTACACTCTGTGGGAGATGCGGCACGACACCGAGCGGCGCATGACGCTTCGTGGCACCGACGAATCGTACTACGGCCTCGAGGGCTCGGACGTCGGTTACAAGATGGGGGGGGTTTGGCTTGGTGAGCTCGCCTTGCGCGCGACCTTCGCGACGTTCAGTGCAGCCGCCGGACTCAAGGGCAACAAGCTTCCCGACATGGATGAAATCGCCAAGGTTGGCCACAGCTTCTACAACAACGAGCTTCGAGGTGGCGAGGGTCACATGGAGGTCGCCAAGCTCGTCCTCAACGTGGCCAAGCAAAAGGCGCACATGACCCTCAGCGTGAAGCCGTTTGGCTGCATGCCGAGCTCCGGCGTCTCCGACGGCATCCAAACCGTCATCACCGAGCTTCATCCGGACGCGATCTATTGTCCGGTCGAAACCAGCGGAGACGGCGCGGTGAACTTCTACTCACGCGTGCAGATGTACATGTTCAAGGCACGAGAGCGTGCCCGGCAAGAGCACCAGGCGGCCCTCGACGAGTACGGCATCACCGAGGAGCAGGCGCGCGAGTTCTTGAAGGGCAGCCGATATGCGAAGCCGTTCTACAAGGCTCCGCACGTCGTCGCGGGGACGAGTGCCGACATCATCCACCAGATCGGTCCGCTCGTCGGAAAGGGCCCCCTCGGCCGAGCGAAGATTCACGCGCTGCGCGCGGCAGCCCGGAGCAGGGCCTTCGTTACCAAGGACTTGCCGCACGCAAGGCAGACCTTCGGCAAGATGGCTCCCTACCTGCCATCGCTCGGTCGCCTCATCTACGTCGAGCTCAAAGAAAAGCTCCCGGCGCCCAAAGAGGCCTGGCACAACCTCATGCGCCGTGCAGTTCCCAAATCCGACGAAGTCGCTGACGCGGAGATTCCGACCAGCCACGAGCACATCCCCGCCCCCACTCCGCGTGCAGAGCCCGATCCGGAGAACGTTCGTCTCCAAGTCGTGGGCTGAGCGGTCGGCCCGAGCCTCCACGTGGCGTGTCGCGATTAGCTTCCGGGCTTCGCGTGGGCGGGCAGCTCGCCGGTCAGGCTCTTGAGGAAGGCCACGATGCTGTTGACCTGGGCGTCGGTCAGATCTCTGCCGAGCTGGTAGGTGCCCATGATCTTCACCGTGCCCTGAAGCGTCGACTGTGAGCCGTCGTGTAGATACGGCGGCGTGAGCTCGATGTTTCGAAGGCTCGGCACCTTGAAGAAGTGCTTCTCGGCGGGATTCTTGCTGACGTTGAAGCGGCCCATGTCGGCATCGGTCAGCGGCGTCTCACGTCCGGCAAAATAGTCTTTCACGAGGCCCATTTTCTGAAACATGGTCCCGCCGACGTTGATGCCGGTGTGACAAGCGGTGCAACCGACCTCTTTGAAGGTCGCATAGCCCTGCTTCTCCGCGTCGGTAATCGCGTTCTCGTCACCGAGCAAAAACTTGTCGAAGCGCGACGGCGTGATTAGCGACTTCTCGTACTCTGCGATCGCGTCTGTCGTATTGGCCTGGGTGACGCCGTCTTCGTAGAGCTTCGCAAACGTCGCCGCGTACTCTTTGTTCTTCTTCAGACGCGCGACGACTTCGTCCCAGTTGGCGCCCATTTCGATCGGGTTGGCGACCGGACCGGCGGCCTGCTCCTGCAAATCTTTCGCGCGCCCATCCCAAAACTGAACGAAGTTGTAACCTGAGTTCAAGACCGTCGGTGAGTTGATTGGTCCGATTTGGCCGGCAATACCCGTGGATGTCTTGCGTGGCTCCGCACCACCATGGTCGAGCGAATGACAGGTGACGCAGGCGACCGTGCCGTCTCCCGAAAGAATCGTGTCGTGGTAGAGACTCCTACCGAGCAACACCTTGTCCATGTTGACTTCGACTGAGCTCGGGAGCGGTAGGATTGGCTCCACGGCCGCAACGGCCGGCTTTTCCTTCTCGACGGCCGCTGCTTCTTCCGCAGCCGGAGCAGGGGTTTCTTTCTTGGTGCAACCGACGACCGCCATGGCGGCAACCATGAGCAGCGCCCACTTCATCTGAGACATGCGGCGGACGATAGCAGCCGAAGCGCCACCCGGCACCCGCTGCTATGCTGCGGCGCAGTGAAGAACCGACGCAGGGTGTATTTGGCGAGGCACGGAGAGGTGTCCTATTTCGAACCGGGCCAAGAACCCGGCGACCACGATCCCGCTCTCAACGCAACTGGGGTCGCCCAGGCCGAAGCGCTGGGGCAGCTCCTGGCCGCGGCTCCGATCGACCTCGCGGTTTGCACGGGGCTTCGGCGCACGCAGCAGACGGCTCGGCTCGCGATCGGCTCGCGAAGCCTCCCCATCGGCGTCATCGAAGGCCTTTCGGAAGCGAAAACGGGCAGTTTTGAGGATATCGACAACTTCGAGGACATGGAAACGCTCTTCACCCGGGCGTTCGACAACGCCGAAGATCCCGATGCCCGGTTTCTCACGGGCGAGTCTTATGCAGCGCTGTGGGACCGCGT
>CAMYJN010000588.1 GCA_947258625.1 uncultured Polyangiaceae bacterium
ACGGCGACAGCCTCCGTGTGCGCGTGGTGTTCTACCTCGAAAGCAACAAGCGACGCTTTGCCTTGTCGAGTGGCGCCTGGTTTGAAGGGACGCCGGGCTGGCAGATCGACACCACCGAAGGCGTGGCGCGGCCTCTGAGCGAGCTGGTGACTCCGGCCTGGCTTCAGCGGCTCTACCGCTCACCTGCCATGGTGCAGTCCCATGCAGACTTGCCGGAGTTGCTCGGCGAATCGATTCCGCGGGTCTCGGCGTTGCTGGGCGCGGAGCTTCCCGATCTGAGTGCGGTGGCCGATCTGGTGGATCAGAAGCCGCGCTTCGAGCTCAAGGCCAACGGCGACATCATCGATGCGCGCGTGCGGCTTTACGTGAGGTACGAGGACCAGGAGTTCGACGTTCCGCCCGACGAGTTCCCTTCGCCCCTGGCGTTCCTGCCTCCGAAGAAGGGCAAGGGGCGGCCGCGAGTCGTCCGGCGCGACGTAGGTACCGAGATGGCGGGCGTTCAGGCGCTGCTCAATCAAAATTTCGAGGTTTCAGAGTCTGGCGAAGAGTTGGTGGCTTCGGGCGACGACGCGATCGCGTTCTGGACGAACGGCATCGGTGAGCTTCCCGAGGATTGGGACCGTTTCATTCCCGACGACCTGGTGGATGTGACGATTCGGGATGAGTCGGTGACCCCGCAGGTCCGCGTCTCGAGCGGGGTGGACTGGCTGAATCTCGACATGAAGTTCGAATCGGGTGGTGCGGTGGTGCGCGAAGAAGAGCTGCGTGCCTGCCTCGAGCATGGACGGCGGCTCGTGCAGCTCGAGGATGGCACCTACGCGCCGGTGGACCCGGAGAAGGTAGGCGATGTGCTCACGCGGATGGCCGAGATCTATGCAACCGCCGGAATGAAAGACAAGCTGCCGCTTTCGCAGGCGGGGCGTGTCCAGGACCTCTTGAAGATGGTCCAGAACGCCAAGGTGTCCGCGTCCGCCAAGACGCTCTTCTCGAAGATCGAAAACATCGACGAGATTCCGAGCGTCCCGAAGCCACGAACGCTCAAGGCCGACCTTCGTCCGTATCAAAAAGATGGCTTCTCCTGGCTCGTCTTTCTTCACGAGCTCAACAGTGGCGGGATCCTCGCCGACGACATGGGTCTCGGGAAGACGATTCAGACGATCGCGCTGCTGCTTTGGGCAAAGAGCAAGTACAAGCGGAAGCTCAACCTGGTGGTCGCGCCGACCTCGGTCGTGCCGAACTGGGACCGAGAGATCCGCAAGTTCGCGCCAGGCCTCAAGACGGTCGTGTGGCAGGGGCCGAACCGAAGTCAGAGCGCGCCCGACCTCGAGAAGGCCGACGTGATGATCACCAGCTACGCCTTGCTTCGCCGGGACGAGGAGCTGCTGCAGGCGCTCGATCTGCGCTATGTGATTTTGGACGAGGCGCAGCACATCAAGAACCCGATGAGCCAGACGGCGCGCTCGGCCAAGAAGCTCAGCAGTGAACGACGGCTGGCGCTGACGGGTACACCGATTGAGAACCGCCTGAGCGAGCTCTGGAGCATCTTCGACTTCGTCTCGCCCGGGCTCTTAGGGCAGCTCAAGACGTTTGAAGAGCGGATCGCGCGTCCGATCGACCGCGGCGACATGGAAACCGCGCAGCGACTGCGCGCGACGATCAAGCCTTTCGTCATGCGGCGTCTGAAGAGCGACGTCGCGGCAGACCTGCCCGACAAGATCGAGCAAGAGATGATTGTGCCGCTCGCCGAAGAGCAGGCCAAGCTCTACAAGCAAGTCCTCGGGCAGGTGCGAAAGAGCATCCTCAGCGAGGTCGAGAAGAAGGGCGTCAGCAAGGCGCAGATTCAGATTCTGGCGGCGCTCACCCGCTTGCGGCAGGTCGCCTGCGACCCACGGCTCATGAAGCTTCCGGACACGGACTTCAACGCGGACGACAGCGGCAAGCTCGGCGCCCTGCGCGAGATCGTCGACGAAGCCGTCAGCGGCGGTCACCGCGTGCTCGTCTTCAGCCAGTTCGTCCAGATGCTCGACCACATCCGGACTGCGCTCGACTCCGATGGCGTTCAATACGAGTACCTGGACGGCTCGACCAAAGACCGCCTCGAAAAGGTCGACCATTTCAACGAGGACACCAGCGTTCCGGTTTTCCTGATCTCCCTCAAGGCAGGTGGCACCGGCCTCAACCTCACCGGTGCGGACACCGTCGTTCACTTCGACCCTTGGTGGAACCCCGCGGTCGAAGATCAGGCAACCGACCGCGCACACCGCATCGGCCAGACCAAGAACGTCAACGTCTACAAGCTCATCGCCGCCGGCACCGTCGAAGAGAAAATCCTCGAGCTCTCCGCCAAAAAGCGCGACCTCGTGAGCAACGTCCTCTCGACCGAAGGCAGCCCCCTCAAGGGCCTCACCAAAGCCGACGTAGAAAACCTCTTCAGCGAATAGCGAATAGGGGACACGAGGCGGTCTCAAGGGGCTGATGCAGCGAGTTGAGCAAATTTCTGGGCCGGTGTCATCCATCCAAGGGTCTGGCGAGGGCGAGTATTGAGCTCGTCGGCGATGCGGTTGAGCTGGTAGTGGCTCAGCGAGGAGAGGTCCATGCCCTT
>CAMYJN010000589.1 GCA_947258625.1 uncultured Polyangiaceae bacterium
GCGATCACTTTCTTCTGATCCTTTCGCTTCCCCGTCTTCGGATCGTTCCAAGTCACTCGCACTCGATAGCGACCCGACGACAGGCGTTCGATTCCCGGATACCGAGATTTGCTCATTGGCTCCTCCCGTCCCGGACGTTGCGTACCGATGCCCAGCATACCGCCGACACCCGTCGGCAATCCAGCGGTCGAGCGTGGAGCGGCGAAACATCAACGTTCGCCGGGGGCCGCGCCCATCCGGTGACAGCACACCGCGGCTGACGAGCGAGCGGACACCGGAGGGCGTCAGCCCGAGAAAGGCTGCGGCCTTGCGACAGTCGAGCCATGGATCGTCGTCCCATGGCGTCGTCATCGAGGCTGGTGATTCGGAATCGCGTTCATGCGCATCCCTTGTTATCGGTTTTGACCCCCAAAAAGTTGCGCGGGACTCGGTATGCGAGGCCGCAGGAACTTCTGTTTCTGGCCCTCGGCGATAGGAACCCCGACTGCGCGTTGCGCGGTGTTGCCCGTTCTTGCACGAAGTGGCGTGGCCCGCGCGGCCGCTTGCATGATCGATCCCCTTGTTGCGCTCCGTTGCGTACCGTTGAGGCACATACAACGACATTGCTGCAGTTGAGCAGGGCAAGATGTGGGATTGTAAGACATCGAAGATGTCTCAATCCCCATTTGCCGCGCTCAACGCCTTTGGCTTATTCGCACGGAGGCCACTGCATCGCTGAGGATTGAACAAGGTAGATGTCGCCGCGATGCGGCCCAACGACCCAGCGCGCGAATGAGCCAAAGGCTTGAGCGCCCCCTTCACGGCCGAGCTCGAGGCGGAGACCCGAGCGAGAGCCGTGTAGTTTTGTCTGCCAAAACTCTACCTTGCCCGAACAAAGTGCGGTTCCGAATGGTGCCATCTGCACCGGAATGAAACTCGCTGCGACCACATGGTGCGGGGTGCTCCGGAACGGCACCCCGCACACCAGATCGCGCCATCCTGCACCATTCAGTTGCACCGCGAACCGAGTGAGAGCGCGTTTGATCATCGATCGCCAACAACGCATTCGGGCACCAGGCGATCAGGGTCAGAGCGTGGTCCCTCGCGCAGAATCTGCGCCGACAAAAGAAGTACAGAATTAACGTATTGCGGCGCATTCCGTGACGACTCAGGCTGCCTTTGCGTGGCTTGCGGTGGCCCCTGGCCAAACGCAGGAGGTGGTGATGCGGTACTTAGTTGGCTTTGTGGTGTTGATGGCTTCGCCCCTGAGCGCAAGCGCGCAAACTGGTGAGGAAGACGCGACCTTGGCGCAGGAGCCCGCGGCCTCGTCTGAGCCCGCACCTCAAGAGCCTGCGCTCAAGCTGGAGCTAGACGACGCGGGTGTTTGGCTTGTAACCGACTGGCAAGCGCTGAAGGAAATGGAGCGTGCGGAGCGCCGTGTGCACCTGGCAGGGCGCGTCGGAATGCCCATATCGGCCCTTACTTTGGCTGTCGGTGGTATTTTGTTCGGGGCTTCGTACGGAGGATGCGACGGTTTTCTCAGCATAAGCTTTGAGCCTTCTCCTCCGTGTGCGCCGCCCCGGGAGCGAAATCCGGGCCTTCGTATAGCCGGCTTGACTCTGATGCCCCTTGGCGCCGCCGGAATGATTGTCAGCGGTGCGCTACTAGGCGGCCGCAAACGAGAGCTGCGCGAGCTGCGGCGAGCGCATCATGGGACTCGACGCAGAGCTCAGTGGGACCTGGCCCAAGGGCGACTCGTATTCTGAGGCCTCCCCAAATCGATGAAGTGTAGGGCAGGAAGGTTTATCGTGCGTTGCTCAGTCCGAAACACCACCGTTGTCGTGATTGCAGCCTTGGTGGTCGCTAGTGCCGGTTGTGGCTCGCCAATGAGAACCATTCGCTCGGCGGGCCTCACGACGGGATCGGTGTATGGCGTCGCGGTCGAAATCGTGGCGCTTCAAGATCTGACCTCTCGTGGTGTCGGCAAGCACCCGACGACCACCGACGAGTTGGACATGTTTGCGGTGGCGAAAGATGTCGTCCGCAGCGACGGGACGGTCTTGATCGCCAAGGGCACCCGTGTGACAGCGAGGGTGACGAGAAAGGAACACACGAGGCTTGCGCGCCCCGGCTGGCTGGAGGTCGCGTTCCTCTCGACGCAGGCTGCCACCGGCGCGCCCGTCAGGCTCGATGAAAAACCAGTGAGGTTCGAGGGTGAATCAAGAAAGCCCGGCATGATCACGGGCGCCGTCATACTATTGGGGTATGGGTTGCTCTTCCTCTTGCGCACAGGTGGCGACGTGACGTTGCAAGCCGGTTCTACCTTCGTCGCCAACGGCTGGATTCTGGAGCTACCTGCCGTTTCGCGGTAGCGAGTTGAGCAAACCTGATAAACAAGTTCCACCGGCACCATGTGCGACGTGGGTGCGTATGAGGTGCGCCCGTAAGCTCAGCGACGAAGATCTTGCGATCGGCCAGGACCTTCCACCCAACCTTCCACTTTCCAGGGGACACCTCGGGACGGCACGCAACGCCACGGGACACTATGTGGTTGATGTTGTTGAATTTCCCGAATGGTGTTGGGGGCTAGGGGAATATTGCCAAGGTTGAAGTCGTGAGTTCG
>CAMYJN010000590.1 GCA_947258625.1 uncultured Polyangiaceae bacterium
CCCCGAGGGGTTCGGGCTCCGTGCCGACGAGATCCGGGAGCGCCTCGCGGGCTACTGCGAGCGCTTCGACCTATGAGCCCTCGGGCCGCTTGCTGAGCTTGGCTTTGGCCCCCGCGAACATGCGTCGGATCTTCACGCCCGCCCAGATGAAGACGATGAGCAGAAGAACGAGCACGACCATGTTGAACCACGGGATGTACACGTAGTCCGGCTCGACCTCCTTCAACGAAAGGACGTTGGGGTACGAGTCGAAAATCGCGATGCGTACGCCGTAGTAGGTAAGCAGCGCGGTCTCATCGACCTCGTTTTTTGCAAGCTTCGAGGCCTCCGCGGCGATGTCACCCGCGTCCCATTTGAGGTACCAGCCGTTGTCCTCGTTGCGAAAGACGCGTGCTTTCTGCGTGTCCTGATCCTTCGCGTAGATGAACCGAACGTCGCGGCTCCGGTGATCACCGGTCGCCGGGTCCTTGGTGTCCATTCGTTTGACCTCGGTCCCCGTGATTAGGACCTTGGTCGCTCGCGGCATGAAATAGTAGAGCGTCCCTGCGAAAAGCAGGGCCACCAAGACCGCAAGCGCTATGCCTAATTTTCGCATCGAGTTGGCTCCTAGGGCAAGAGTCATACGTCCATTTCGGGGGTGCGCGCAACCGTGAAGGATGTTCAGAGGCCGCGCGACGACTCGGAGCGGAGCGTAATGTCGCCGGCGAGCGCTCTATCCAGCACGGCCACGATGCGCTCGCGGTCCTGGGGCAAGCGACCCGCGAGTGGAAGGTAGTTCGATGCATGGTTGGTGCGAAAGACCGCGTCGGTCGGCGAAGCCTCTGCCACGATGGTTCGCAGCTCCTCGAGCAGGCCGGTGACCGAGGGGAGGGTGAACTTGCCCTGCGCCTGCATCTTGGCGATGGGCGTGCCTGGAATGACCGTAAGAGTCAGCGCGGAGACGAATTCCGGGTCCATCGCGGTGATGAGCTTGGCCGAACCGGCAGCGTGTTCTTTCGTGCGTTCCGTCCCGCCCGCGCCAAGCAGAAAAATCGCGGAGACGCGCATCCCCGCGTCGTGCGCGCGCCGTGCGGCCTCGACGTGCTCTTCGAAGTTGGAGCCTTTCGCGATTCGCTTGAAAGTCGGGTCGTCGCCGGTCTCAGGGCCCATGTAGAGGAGCGACAAACCTAGCTCCCGAACCCGGCGAAGCTCCTCGGGGCGCTTTTCGTTCACGTTCATGGCGGTCGCGTACGCGCTGACGCGCTTCATTCGCGGAAACGCCTCGCGGCATGCTCGCAAAATGGTTTCCCAATGATCTACATCGAGGACGAGCGCGTCTCCGTCGGCAACGAAGACCTTGCTGACATTGCGACCGAAGCCTCGCCCGGCCTCTTCGATGTCGGCCAACGTCTCGTCGAGGTCCCGCACCCGAAAGGCCTTGCTTCGGTACATGTCGCAATAGGTGCAGTGATTCCACGAGCAGCCGATCGTGGCCTGCAGGATGTATGCGTCGGCCTCGCTGGGCGGCCGGTAAATCTGTCCTTCGTACCGCATTCGTGTCGGTGCCTGGGCCTAAGCCTGGACCTCGAACTTCAGGCCCGCTGCGCGAAGACGTTCGACGAGTCGCATGCCCATGGCAGCAGTTGGCGTCAGAATGCCACCTTCTGCCTCGAGCTCCTGGCCCTGCAGTGCAAGACAAAGTGCGGCCTCCGAGAGCATGACGGCCGTCGAGCCGTAGCCGGGGTCGCGTTGGTCCGACACGACGCCACGCACCGAATCACCATCGCCAAGCGCTACGTGACGCGTCTCGAAATAGCCCTTGGCACGCACTTGCTCGCTCGGGCCTTCTCCCGGCGATGGAAGGCGCTTCACAACCAGCGGTCGGGTCAAAGGAAGTGCAACCGCAGCTACGAATGCGCCAATACCGGCTGCGAAGCTCGCCGCCCTGGTGAAACCCCGCGCACCTTTGCCGGTACTCATCACCTCGGAATAGCGAAAATCTTTTCCCCAGGGTAGGCCGATCAGCGCGTGACTTCGCCGTACGATGCGGGTGTTGATCGCGGCCATGACGAACGGGCTCGTCCACCCCAGATCCTTGTCGTAGCGGACGCCGGCCTGGTCGCTTCCGTCAGGACCGCGCACGCCCTTGGGGTTGAGGGCGTAAGGGTCACCGAGCACTTTGCGAAGCTTTGGATTCACTTTCAGCTCGTCAAAGATATTCAGCATGCTCGCGAACGTGCCGCCGCTGAATGCGCCACTCATTTTGCCAGCGGCCATCTTGACCTGGGAAGCGTAACGACCGTAGCGATCTCTAAATGCTTCTTGGACCATCAGTGCGCCTAGGTCGGATGGAATCGAGTCGAAGCCGCAGCAGTGCACGATCCTCGAGCCGGTTTTCCGTGCTTCCTCGTGATGCGCGTCGATCATCGCGCGCACGAACTGGGTCTCGCCGGTGAGGTCGCAGTAGTCGGTCCCGTTGCGCACGCACGAGGCGACGAGCTCGGCGCCGTACTTCGCGTAAGGCCCCACCGTGCTGATGAGGACCTCGGTTTTCGAAGTAATCGCATCGAGCGATTCAACGTCGAAGCTGTCGCCGACCAAGATCGGAAGGTCGGAG
>CAMYJN010000591.1 GCA_947258625.1 uncultured Polyangiaceae bacterium
TCGAGGAGCTGGAGCTCAGCAAGTTGACGCGAACGTCCGAAACGGCGCAATCGGTCTACCGCGCCGATCTGCAGGCCGGTTTGCATACGGCCGACCTCGCGCAGGAGTCGGCTTCGACTCGCGCCCATCGCTATCCCGAATGGAATTTCAAGCGTCGCGAGTACCGTGACGCCTGGTGCACGGTCAACGAGCAAATCTCGCCGCCAAGCGGTCCCGCATCTGCCGTTGATGCCGCGAGCCGCCGACTTCACGGAGACGTGCTGCGCCTTCAAGCGGAGCTCAAGCGTCTGGAGCTCGAACGCCGCTGGCGCAACCGTCAGCTGGATGGAGCCGAGATCGACATCGACGCGCTCGTCGACCGGCAGGCGACGCTGATGGCGGGCCGGCATCCTGACCCACGGATCTACGTACGCCGGAAGGTCCATGACTCCGAGCTCGCCATGCTGATCTTGGTGGACGCGAGCCTCTCGAGCGATTCCTGGGTTTCGGGGAAACGGATCTTCGATGTCGTCCGCGATTCCACTCAGGTGCTCGTCGAGTCGTTCGAGCCGACGTCCGCCAAGCTTTCGATCGGCGCGTTCTACAGCAACACGAGGCGCGATTGCAGGTTCTTGCTCGCCAAGGGCTTCGAAGACTCAAGCCGTCTAGGGCTGCAACGGCTCCATGGGATCGCGCCCGCGGGCTACACTCGTATCGGTCCAGCAGTTCGGCATGCCCTCGAGGTGCTGGATCGGAGCGGTGCGCGCCGCCGCCTCATCTTGCTCCTGACCGACGCCAAACCCACGGACTACGATCACTACGAGGGCCACTACGGCGTTGAAGACGTGCGCCAGGCCCTTCGAGAGGCCGGGGAGCAGGGGGTGCATTGCCTCGCGCTCGCCGTACGCGACAAGGGGGAAGCGTATCTCACACAGATGTTCGGCCCGCACGGCTGGATGCTCTTGCCCGACGTCCATTCTCTTCCGGGGCGTTTCGTCTCGGTGGCCACCGACTTCTTACGAAGCTAAGAGTGCGCAATGAAGCTCTTCACCGAGACGATCACGCTTTCCACGACGAGCGAGCGCGAGCTCGTCGACTTCACACTCGAGGCCCAACGACTCGTTCGTGCTTCTAGCATCCAGGAGGGGCTCTGTGCGCTTTACGCTCACGGCGCGACCGCTGCGCTGATGATTCAAGAGAACGACGACCCGAACATTGGGAAAGACGTCGTGAGCTGCCTCGATAAGCTCGTTCCAAAGGGGGTCTGGCTCCACGATCGGATCGATGGCAACGGGGCCTCGCACATTCAGGCCGGCATCATCGGTCCGAGCGAGTCGATTCCGATTCGAGGGGGCAAGCTCGATCTGTCGACGTGGCAGAACGTCTTTTTTTGCGAGCTCGACGGCCCGCGCCGAAAGCGGACCGTGGCGGTTACGATCCTCGGAACCTGAGCGTCAGCGAAGCGTCGAGAGGATCAGGTAGACAGCGAGGATCGCGAGAACGAGCTGGAACCAGAACACGAAGCGGTCTTTGGAGATTCGACTTAATAAGTGCTTGCCGAAGTACGTGCCGCCGATCACCGCAACCACCAAGCCGACGAGCACTGGCGCGTAGGGCCGGTAGTCGAAGCTCAACGCCAGGAAGGCCGGAATCTTCAGCAAGTGGAGCCAGGTCTGGCAAACCGCTTTGGTCGCGATGACCTGCTCGTTGTCGAAGTCGTCGCGGAGGAAGAACGGGGCCAAGAACGGGCCCGTGGCGCCGACGAAGATCGTAAGCAGCCCAGCCGCGAGACCCAGGACGGCGTATGACCAGATCGGGGGATTCCGAAGCTTCGGCTTGTACCGGCGCCACAGCAAGAAGAACAAGATGAACGCGCCGATCCACGCGCGGAACCAGGTGAGCTTCAGATCGGACCAGATGTTCGCCGCGATAGCCACGCCCCCGACGGCGGGCACCATGAACGCGAAGAAGATCGGCCAACGCACGTGCCGGCGAAAGGCCCAGGTGCGCGTCCAATTGGAGGCCAGCTGCACGATGCCGTGCAAGGGCACGACCACAGGTGCGGGGAGTAGGGCGGTCATCACGCCGAGGAGGGTGACTCCCCCTGCCATGCCCAAAATTCCCGAGATGGTGGCTGTGACGAAGCAGGCGACGACGAGGACGACGACCGTGACCACCTCGAACATGCGCGGAGGCTAGCACCCCTTTTGCCTTGTGCTCCATGGGCATCATCGCTATTCGAATAGACGCATGCCGAAGCGCGTCCTTCGTTTTCATTTCGACTACATCTCGCCCTACAGCTACCTGGCCTGGCAACAGCTCGGCGACTTTGCGAACGAGCACGAGCTTCTCGTGGAGCCCAAGCCCACGCTCTTCGCCGGCTTGCTCAACCAGTTTGGCCACAAAGGGCCCGCGGAGATCGGGCCTAAACGGATCTACATGTTCAAGGACTGTCATCGGTCCGC
This sequence comes from uncultured Polyangiaceae bacterium, assembly GCA_947258625.1. Lineage (GTDB taxonomy): Bacteria > Myxococcota_A > Polyangia > Polyangiales > Houyiibacteriaceae > SG8-38. The sequence goes on from CAMYJN010000591.1 coordinate 2,445, forward strand.
AACGCAGCTGGGCGTGTCCTTTGCGCCGGTGTTTTCGCATCCGTTCAATCCGCTGCCGTCGCTCCGTGCGACGCTGCTCGAGATGGAGGACCCGACCCGCGAGCGCCTGGTGACCGACTTGTTCCGCGCAACGTGGGCAGAGAGCCGTGAC
>CAMYJN010000592.1 GCA_947258625.1 uncultured Polyangiaceae bacterium
AAGCGTGCGCGTGAGAATGCGCATGCTCGACGGCTACATCGAGCGCGGCTGGAGACTGGCCGGCGTGAAGGAAGAAGCCACGAAGAAAATGCCTACCGGGTACTCGCTTGGGAAGAAGGGCGAAGTTCGGAAGAAGTAGTACCGGGACGCGGAAAAAAGCGCGACGCGGGAGTTCAGCGGACGGGGCGCCTTGCAAAGGTGGCCGGAAGGACAGCGAGCAGGGGCCACGCAAGGCGCCCCTCGGAGCTCGCGCCAATCCGCGGTGGTTGCTGTCTTGCGGATTGTCACTCACACGCCGCCGAACCCCCACATTGCGCTTTTTGCCGCGCCCCTCCACTCATATCCAGTGGTGCAAAAGCGTGGCACCGTAGCAACCATCCATAAGACAGCAGGCGGCAGCGCGAGCCCGCAGGGCGAAGCCCGGCGCAACGCGCCGGCAAGGCAGAGCAAAGCGAATGCCGCGCCAGGCACGCTGCTCACTCGCGTGAGAGTGATACTGGATTACGGGTGGGGGTGGGCGGGCGGTGTAATTAAACCAAACCAGCTCCGAGTCTCAGCAACCACTTCACCACGCACGGGCGGTGTAACCAAACCCAACCAGGCCCCAAGCCCAGCAACCCCCCCACCACATCCGCGGCAGCATCATCGAGCAGCGTCGCAGCTGTCGCGTCTTTTTCCGCGTCCCGGTAGGCTCGCGATCAGTCGGTGGTCTTCGTCTTCGGCGGAAGCACGAAGATGAGGCCGAAGGTGAACATATTGTTGAACTGCCGTATGCGGTCGTTGCTGTCGATCTGACCGTCTTTGTTGTTGTCGGTGCCACCGGTGTTGTACTTGAAGGGGATACCCCGCCACCGCAGGGCGATCCCCAGGAAGTCATGGAAGAAGGCGTTGAACGAGACACCGAAGGAAGGCGCGATCGCCGTGCGCTTGGAGCGTGCGAGTTGGCTGCCCGTGCAGCCGGGATCAATCGTCGGGTTCCCCTCGATTAGGCACTCCGTGACTTCGCCCTCGCCAAATGGTAGGCCGACGGCGTTTGTTCGTTCTTCAACTCCGACGAACGCTGCGCCCACGAAGAAGTCCAGGTCCGCGTCGAAAAAGACCTTTTGGAACATCGCGAGCTTGCCGCGGAAGGGCATGAAATGGAGCTCGACGCCAGACCACCAATTCAGCCGCCCGATTTGATCCGGGAAGTTTTGGTTCGTCGGCAAGTCCAACCGGTTGGCGTTTGTGGTAGAGAATTCCGACTGAATTTCTTTGGTCAGATCCATGTTGAGCTGGCCGACGGAGTACCCGCCCCAGCCGCCGATACCGAACCAATCCACGAAGTGGAACCGCACTTCGCCGCCGACGATCAGCGAACGAGCGTATTCGTCGCCAATCGTGAACGCGAAGAAGGGCTCGACGTGCAGACGCATCGCGCGCCATAGACGGAGCTTCTTCACGGAGGTCGCGCCTGCGAGCGGCCCGCTCACTTGCACGTCTTGCGCACCTGCCGTGCTGGCGCCTTCACGCAAGCCGTCGCCCAGGACCATGCAGAGCGCCAGCGCTGCCAAGATGCTGATTCGCGAGAGCGTCTTTGGTGCGAGCTTCATCATTTCGGTAGCCGGTACTCGAACTTAATCGGTAGGAAGAGGGTGAAGCCGACCTGAATGGACGTGTTCGCTACGAACGACGAGCCCGATTGAAGCCAGGTCGACGGATCGCCCGCATTGTCTGGACCGGGCAGTTGGCTTTCCGGAGTGATGTTCTCGAACTGATCGGGCCACATGTAGGCTCGGAACTCGGTGAAGAAGGTAAGATAGCGTGTCAGGAAGATCCGCAGGCCGGCGCCGACGTTGAACGCGACATTGGTCTGCCAGTCGAAGACGCGTGGCGGGTCGGTTGCGACGCCAAACACCGTAACTGGTTTTGTGCGCATGAAGCCGACGCCGCCGATCAGATAGGCGTCCCATTGGAAGATCTTCTTGCGGACCTTGAACTTCCCGTAGAAGGGCACGTAGGTGAAGTTGACCCACGCCCCTGTCTGCCAGTCGTTGATCGGAACGCCCAGCCGGTATTGGTTCTGGATTCGCGGGACGAGGTCCGTGCCGCGCTCGAGCGGGTTCGTTCCCCAGTCGTACCAGATGAAGTTGGCCCCGATCGCCAGGACGTTGGTGAACCAGTAGTTGTACGCGAGCCCCAAGCCATAGTGCTTGAGGTAGGGGTCGTTGAGGGCAAACGCGACCGACGGTGCTAGCTCGTGTCGCTTCAGGCGAAGCGCGTAGATCTGTTGGACCGCGTAGATCTCCTCCGCGATCTCTTCGCGCTGAGGCGCGGGTTCCGCCGGCCCCGAATCGTCGTCGTCGCCGGCAGCGAGCTCCTCGATGAGATCGCCTCGGCTCTTGGAATCCTTGGCCGGCTCGGCGTCCTCCTCATCGACCTCGTCGAGGGAGAACTCCATCTGGGCCTGGACCGCCGTCGGAAACGCCGTCAGAAGCGCCGCCATTAGCAGCGCAATCCCCCCCAATTCTCGCATCGGCCTTTGGCCTTCCCCCCTGAGCACCCCGGCCCCCACCGTGGCAACTCTCTGAAATCACGTAGCAACTGTCCGTTTTC
>CAMYJN010000593.1 GCA_947258625.1 uncultured Polyangiaceae bacterium
CCTGCACCGACGACGCGGATTGTCCCGATGGCACTTGCGTTGAAGCGAAACCTGACACTGTAAACGGCTCGATCGATCTGTTTCTCACGCTCGACAGTGGAGGGATCGGCCGAGTTGTTTGGGGCACGGCCGCCAACTGCCTCTACCTCGTGCCCAACGAGGACGGCAATTGCGAAGCTCCTGGATGTGACGAAGCGTCGTACGACGGAGCCGTCGCACTGGACTTGGGCCCCGATTGGGTGAGCGAGGATGTCTCCGAGCTGCCCGTCACCTTCGTTGTGGAAGGCACCATTGGGTTCGACGGCGACGACTCTCGCATCAACCAGAGCTTTCGCGTGGTCCTCGCGGACGAGTCGGGGCTCGTGATTCTGGTGGACGTCTCGGATCCGGAGTTGTCACAGCCGCCGTTATCACAGACGTTCAACTACATCTTCGCGGAAACCAGTCAGGGCATAAGCGCTGCAAACGGGGAGTTCATTTGCAGCCTGGAGCAAAGTCGATGTTTCGACGAAAACGGTACAACACTTTTCTCCTGGTAGCGCTCGTCTTGGGCGTCACGTCGGCCGGGATGGGGTTCCATCCCAGCTCCGCCCGCGCCTATCACACGTACAAAGAGCGGCTGCTCGACACCACGGCCTACAGCCTCCATCGCCGGGAGGTCCGGCTCGGCTTGATGAATCTGAGCTACGGGATCATCGACCAACTGCAGGTCACGACCTACACGATGCCTTGGCTGCTTGGTTTGATCTTCGAGGACGTCGCCCCGAACCTCGAGCTCAAGTCGACCTTCTACAACCGCAAAAGGTTAGCGCTTAGCGCTTCGTTTGCTTTCCTCACTGGCGCCATCGAGCAGCCCGACGGTACGAAGGTTCGGTATTTCATCACTCCCGTCTCCCTGGCATCGTCCGTGCGGATCAATTCCGACGTCAGCACGCACTTTGGAGCGCGGTACACCGCCGTCGACGGGGATGCCGACTCGCAGCCGGACGGCACCGCAGTCGAAGGCGCCGTCGTCGTCGATTTCCTCCAGCTCTGGGCGATGTTTGAATGGCGGCTCTCTCGCGTGGTCGCCCTCACGTTCACCCTGAGATGGGTGCCCTATGTCAGCGACCTCTTGGTCAATGGCACTCTCGATGCAGGCAACCCGACCATCGGCGCTCAGCTCCAGGGTGACCTCAGCGAATTGCAGAACGCGTTCGCCGTCATCCCCGGCTTCGTCTTTTCATGGGACCGGGCCAACATCCGGCTTGGGGTCGGCTACAGCGATTTCTTCGTCGATGGTTTCTACCTCGTGGTGCCAGGGGACGTGCTCAGCAACATTTCGGTCGAGTTCGACGTCTTCGTTCGATTCTAGTTCGCTTTTAGGGGCCTCCCGAGGCCTGTGCTAGCCTCCGCGCCATGAAACGAACGGCCTTTGCACTTCTGTCGATGCTTGCCCTGGGTGCCTGCGCTTCCTCCAAGGGTTCGACGAACGACGGCTCGACCATCGGCAAGGGTGTCGACGTCGAAACGATGCGTCCCCCCGAGGCAGCCCAGGTCGTCCAGGAGTTCCAGAAAGCCTACGGCATCCCGCCGATTCCGCCTCCGGACACGCCGGTGACCTCGATGGCGCAGGTGCTGGAGATCATACGAGGCGACCGTCTGCCCGAGTACGAGGCAGCGAGGCGCTTTGCGGCAGGGCGACAGGGGGCCGAAGCGCTGACGCTTCGCGGCTATCTCGAGCTCTCGTACGCCGGCGCGCTGATGACGGCCGCGTGGATTTTGGACCATGAACGCCGCCAGGACCTCACTGAGCTACGCCAGCTGACCGTGAGTCGCCCGCTCGAAGACACCTCTGAGGCCGCGGCGGCGGATAAGTCACGCGCCGCCAAGCTGCAAGCCAAGACCGCAGACCTACGAAAGGTGGTTCGCGCCTTGCGCGTCCTGTCGGAAGAACCGCTCGTCTCAGGGGCCGACTTGATCAAGCAAGCGATTAGCCAAGATCCGAAATCGCAGCTGGCCTATTTGGCCAACGCCAACTACTTCCGGCTGCGCGGTAACTGGCTCGAGTACGACCGGATGATGGGATACGCCGACGAAGGCCCCGAAGACCCGCCCGTTCGCACCTACCTCCGCGCAATGGAAGCCTTCGAACGCTACGTCGACCCGGCCCGCTGCGAGATGCTCCTCAAGCAAACGATCGCCAAACGCCCGGACTTCGTCCGCGCCCAGGCCAACCTCGTCCTCGTGAACGAAGACATCGAAGAAAAATACGCCGAGCTCCAGACCCTCAAACAAATGAGCCCCAACCACCTAGTCGTCCGCCTAGCCGGCACGATGATCGAAGAAGAGTACAAGACCAGCCAAGAGCTTAAGGGCGCCCTCTCAAACTAAGGCGCACCCACGCCGAAGCGGGCGCTGACGCTGACACTGACACTGACACTGACACTGACACTGACGCTGACACTGACGCTGACACTGACGCTGGCACTGTCGCTGTCGCTGTCGCTGCCTACGGCGGAATCGGTCGGAGCTCGATGGTGATCGTCGTGACGCCGCGTGGGAGCTCGAGCTCCATGTCGTGGGGGAAATGATCCTCGGCTTGGACCG
>CAMYJN010000594.1 GCA_947258625.1 uncultured Polyangiaceae bacterium
TGATCGCGCTCGCCTTGGTAGTCGTATAAGGGCACCCCGTAGCCGCAGGAGTCGCTGATGCGGCGTGCGCGAATTCGGATGATCGAGCGCACCCCCGGGTAGTCATCGAACCGCGCACGCAGGCGTTCGAACTCGTCGTCACTTGGCTCCACGACGTCGCCGACACCGTGCACACGGACGATTCTCGGCGGGCCTTCGAACGCACAGAACATCAAACAGATGCGACCGTTTTCACGAAGATGGGCGATCGTCTCGACGCCGCTTCCTGTGAAATCGAGATACGCGATCGTGCGATCGTCGAGCACCGCAAACGTTCCGGCGAGGCCTTTAGGCGAAACGTTGACGTGCCCCTCCGTAGCCAACGGTGCGGTGGCGACGAAGAACATCTTCTGCCGCTCGATGAAGCGCCGGAGCTTATCGTTGAATGCGTCGAAGGTCTTGGCCATGGGCCAACCTTGACACCCGGGCAGCCGTACTCTAGATCCGCATATGGGACTGAAACGGTCCGGTATACAACTCTCTGAAAATGCTCCGAATTTCGAAAATGACCGACTATGCAGTCGTGCTGGCCACCCATTTGGCCGCCGCGGACGGGGCGCACGCTGCCCGCGACCTGGCCCTGCAGACCCAGATCCCCGAGCCGACCGCGAGCAAGGTCCTCAAGAAGCTGGCGCGAGCCGGTGTCGTGATTTCGCAGCGCGGCGCAAAAGGCGGCTATGCGCTCGCTCGTCGCCCCGAGCAGATCGGGATCAACGAGGTCATCGAAGCGATTGAAGGCCCGATTGCCGTGACCGAGTGCTCGGACGAAAGCACCGATTCGTTTTGCGAGTATGAAACCAACTGCGGGGTCCGGGCCAACTGGCAGCGCATCAATCTTGCGGTTCACCGTGCCTTGTCCGAGATCAGCCTGGCGGACATGGCGTTCCCAGGCACGTCGGAGCTCGTGTCGATCGCACTCTCGGGCAAGGATGCCGAGCGGCTGCGCGACGCCGGCACGCCCAGCAACGACGTTCACTGAGTTGGAGTAACTCATGTCAGCAGCAACCGAACAAATCGACGACATCCTCAAGAAGCGCTACGACGCCGGTTTCATAACCGACATCGAACAGGAGTATGCGCCGCCCGGTTTGAGCGAAGAGATCGTCGCCTTCATCTCGAACAAGAAGCAAGAGCCCGATTGGCTTCTCCAATGGAGACTCAAAGCCTATCGGCGCTGGCTCGACATGAAAGAGCCGACCTGGGCCAAGGTCAGCTACCCCAAGATCAACTATCAGGACATCTGCTACTACGCGGCGCCGAAGACGAACGAGAACGCGCCGAAGAGCCTCGACGAAGTCGATCCGGAGCTCCTCAGAACCTATGAAAAGCTCGGGATTCCACTCCACGAGCGGGAGATCCTGGCTGGTGTCGCGGTCGATGCCGTGTTCGATAGCGTATCGGTTGCCACCACGTTCCGGGAGAGGCTCTCGGAGGTCGGCGTCATCTTCATGTCGTTCTCCGAGGCGGTGAAGGAGCACCCTGAGCTCATCAAAAAGTACCTGGGCTCGGTCGTCCCGGTCTCCGACAATTTCTTTGCGGCGCTCAACAGCGCGGTCTTCAGCGACGGCTCGTTCGTCTACATTCCAAAGGGCGTGCGCTGTCCGATGGAGCTGTCGACCTACTTTCGGATCAACGCCGCCAACACCGGACAGTTCGAGCGAACGCTCATCATTGCGGACGAAGGCAGCTACGTGAGCTATCTCGAAGGCTGCACGGCGCCGATGCGCGACGAGAACCAGCTGCACGCCGCGGTTGTCGAGCTGATCACGCACGAGGACGCCCAAATCAAGTACTCCACCGTGCAGAACTGGTATCCCGGCGATGAGAACGGGAAGGGTGGCATCTTCAACTTCGTCACCAAGCGCGGCCTTTGCGAGGGCGCCCGCTCAAAGATCAGCTGGACGCAGGTCGAAACAGGCTCGGCGATCACTTGGAAATACCCGAGCTGCATTCTCAAGGGCGACGACTCGATCGGGGAGTTCTACTCGGTGGCCCTGAGCAACCACCGTCAACAGGCCGACACCGGGACCAAGATGATCCACCTCGGCAAGAACACGAAATCCACCATCATTTCCAAGGGCATCAGCGCGGGCCATGGGCAGCAGACCTACCGGGGGGGCGTGAAAATCTCCCGCGGCGCAACCAACGCCAGAAACTACACCCAATGTGATTCACTCCTCATCGGCGACAAGTGCGCGGCGCACACGGTTCCCTACGTCGACGTGCGCAACGCCTCGTCGAAGCTCGAGCACGAAGCGACGACCTCGAGCATCGGAGACGACCAGCTCTTCTACTGCCGGCAGCGTGGGCTCTCCGAAGAAGATGCGGTGAGCCTCATCGTCAACGGCTTTGCCAAGCAGGTCTTGAAAGAGCTCCCCATGGAATTTGCAGTCGAGGCGCAGAAGCTCCTCGGCGTGAGCTTGGAAGGAGCGGTCGGCTGATGTTGAAGATCGAGGACCTGCACGTCGAAGTAGACGGCAAGCCCATCCTCAAGGGGATTAACCTCGAGATCGAGGCGGGGCAAGTGCACGCGATCATGGGG
>CAMYJN010000595.1 GCA_947258625.1 uncultured Polyangiaceae bacterium
GCTCTGTGTACGCTTCCACCGTTTCACGCGCGTACACACCGTTGTGCACGACCGAGATCTTGTCGAGCGATGTTCCGTGGACTCGGTTGATGAGGCCGCGTGTGTAGTAGCTCACGGCGATAACCCGCGTGGCGGCCTCGAGCCCCTGACGCTCGACTGAAACAATATCGCGGTCGGCTCCGTGCCCGGCCCGATCGTATTCGAGGCTGTGCACATGAACGAGCAGTGGGGCTCCAGCGCGGCGTGCGATTTCAACGCCCGCGGGGAAGGTCATCCAGTCGTGCGCATGGACCAGATCGTACTTACGATCCTGAACGCGGCGCGTGGCCGACATGGCGTACCGCGCGACCTCGGAAAATAGATCCTCGCCATAATGCGCGCCGCTCAAAGTCTCTTGGGAGTACGAGAAGTCCGCGCCGGGAACGTGAGCATGCTCGAGCCTGGTAATCTCGCCCGGCGGACCAGGCAACGGATGCAAGATCTCGGACGCCAGGATTTCGGCAATGGCGGTCTCGTGAAGTGCACCTGTTGCGATGAGCTCCCGATAAGTCCTCTGGTCGAGGTACGGTTTCAGCATCGCGGGCACGCGAATCATCTGAACTCCCGGTTCGCCCAGCGCTGCTGCTTCGGCATACGCGGCCTGGGCCGCGGCGGTGAAGATCGGGTCGGTAGCAAGCGCGGGCTCTGCAGCGATCAATCGGCTGAGCGGACCATGGCGCGACACGAAAGGGCGCTGCGCTGGAGCAGGGGCGGGAGTTTGACCCTCCGCCATCGAGTCCGCGGACGCGGCGCCCAAGATCTGCATGTGCGGTGCATCTTCCTCGCCGTAAAGCCGCGGTACCAGGAAGTCGATCTCGATGCCCCGTCTTGCGAGCGCGGTCGTCAGCCCTTCACACGCGGTTCCGAGCCCGCCGCTAATATGGGGAGGATACTCCCAGCCCAGCATTAAGATCTTCATGGACTGGCCATCTTAGCGATTCGCAACACCTCCGCCACACTCCAGGCCTGTGCGGGCGCGCCGTCGGGTCGGTGGGGCGCGTCTCCATCGAAGACCTCGCTGATTTGTCCGATGCAGCCTTCGGTCCGAAAGTGCGCCGAAAGCGCTGCGAGCACGGGGATCATCTCTTCGGTGGCCGCCTGGGGGCCTTCGATCGCCTCGACCGCATCGGCGTAGAGGCCGAGAAGCCAGGGCCAGACGGTTCCCTGATGGTAGGCCCGGTCCCGCTCCGACTGCCCGCCGCGGTAGAACGGCTGATAGCTGGGGTCGTCCGGCGAGAGCGTCCGCAGGCCCACCGGGGTCAGCAGCTTTTCGCGCACTGCGGCCAGCGCCTGCTTCTTGTGGGCTTTGTCGACCGGGACGCCGGGCAGAGAGAGCGCCCAGAGCTGATTGGGCCGCAGCTGTCGGTCCGGCTGGTTTCCATCGTGTGTGTCGGTCAAGAAGCCCTGATCTTGAAGCCAGAATTTTTCCTCGAAATGATCGGACAGTTTCTTCGCGGTTTCGCCCCACTTTTCCATGAAGGCCGGGCGCAGTTTTTTCGCCCATCGAAGGGTGGTCGTGAGCCCGGAAAGCCAGAGGGCGTTCAGGTCGACGGCGTAGCCCTGACGAGGGGTCACTGGCCAGCCATCGACGAGCGCATCCATCCAGGTGAGCGCCCAGGGCCCGTGATCGACGAAGAGAAAGCCCTGCGCGTCGACGTGGACGCGGGGATCTGCGCCCTCGCCCATTCGCTCGATCAGGTCGAGGCAGACCTCTTGGAGGGCCGTGATGCGCCGGCTCCGCGTTCGCTTGGCGGTGAGGGCCGTCGCTCGGATGAAGAGAAGCGAGGCGTCGATCGACTCTGCGTTCGGCGGCACGTCACCGCTCTGTGGGATGTTGGGCACCATGCCGTTCACGAGGCGAGCTGCAAGTGATTCGAGGATCGCAAGCGCCTTGTCGACCTCGTTGCGGGCCAGGCAGAGGCCGGGCAGGGCGATCAAAGAATCCCGCCCCCATTCTCCGAACCAGGGATAGCCCGCGATGATTCCGGTTCGACCACCCGAGAGCTCGACCAGGTACGCTTCGGCCGCGTCGTCGAGCTCTTGAAGGAATGAGCGGCGTGAGCCCAGCATCGAGCTGAGTACCTGGGGCTCGTGGCTGGCTGCCGGTGTCGTTCCGAGTCGAATGCAGAACGCACCGTCATGCGCGACCTCGAGGCAGAACTCGCCCGGTGTAAAGAGGTCTTCCGCGTCGTCGTAACCGCGCTCGCGCTCCCATTCATAGTGAACGCCTTCGTACCAGTGCCCGTCCGGGCGGAAGACGCCGGGGGCGCCATGCAAGCTCGCGATCAGGGCCGGTACGTTCTTGTACGGGTGCATGGCTACGCGAAGCGACTTGCCGTCTTCGATGTCGAGCTCCCCGTTCATGAACGGATTTGCCGCGGTCAGCTCGTGGATTGGCCGACAACGAATCAATGGACGAAGCCGCAGGTCGGCCGGCTCTGTGAGCCCTTCGATCGTGTATCGTATCCAAACCGCGTCGGCGTGGTCTTCGAGCCAGAGCTCGCGGGTGAACGTGACCCCGCCAAACTCGTAGGTCC
>CAMYJN010000596.1 GCA_947258625.1 uncultured Polyangiaceae bacterium
GAGAACGACCCCTTGACCTCCCGAAACGAGTCGAAGTCCCCGATCCGGTCCCAGGCATTTCTCGCATCCGACTCTTGCACCGCGCCGAGAAAGCCCAAGGTAAGGTGGAGGTCGGAGTTTGCGAACAGGCGCACGCGGGCGGGGGGAGCCGGTCGCAGGTGCAAATCCCCCACTTGCATCGGAAAAGCGATGAACCAATTAGCACCCACCCGGCCAGTCTAGGTCCAAGCGAGACGAGCCGCGAGAGCCGATGCCCATCACCGAAGCATTCAGCGAATCCCTTCAGGCCCACCCCCTCTACACCTGGGCTTTGCTTGGTATCGTCGTTCTGGGCATTGTGAGCTTCGTTCTGTTGCTGTTCATCTCGGCGCCCTACGGCCGTCACCTGCGGCCCGGATGGGGCCCGACGGTCCAGGCAAGAGCTTTGTGGGTTCTGATGGAGGCGCCGTCGCCGATCTCATTCGCGGTCGTCTACTTCATGTCGGACAACGCGTTCAAGCCGGTCCCGCTCATCCTCCTCGGCCTATACATGCTGCACTACGTATACCGATCCTTCATCTACCCGTTCCGGATGCGCGGAGGACACAAGCGAAAGCCCATCATCACGGGCCTGCTGGCGTTCTCCTTCAATACCGCCAACGGCTCGACCAACGCCTTCGCAATCACGGAGCTGGCCCCGCACCTGCTGAGCAGCGACTGGCTCAGCGACCCGCGCTTCATCGTCGGAATCCTCGTCTTCGCAGCCGGCTACGCCATCAACCAGCAGTCGGACGCCATCCTCTTGAATCTTCGAAAACCAGGCGAAACCGGCTACAAAATCCCGCATGGCGGCTTCTACCGCTGGCTTTCGAGCCCCAACTACTTCGGCGAAATCATCGAATGGGTGGGATTCGCGCTCGCCGCCTCGACCGTACCCGCCTGGATCTTTGCCTGGTTCACGGCCACAAACCTCGTTCCGCGTGCTTTTTCCAACCATCGCTGGTACCTCGAGCACTTCAGCGACTACCCAAAGAGCCGTCGCGCGATCATCCCGTTCGTCCTCTAGCCCGTAGACTTGCGTCACCGCCCGGATTGACGCGACAATAGGCGACCAGGGGCGCACATCATCGGGGAGGGATGCAAGGTGGCCGACAAGGAATCGAGCTCGCGTGAAGAACCGTCCGACCTGTTCAAGGTCGAGAACGCCACACCGTCGATTGCGCCGGTCAACAAGATCGTCTTGCCGCCGGCCGAGGCGCTCAAGCGACGCATCCGACGTTTCATCGCGGCAGGGATCGTAGCGCTGATCTTCTTCTTCATCGTCCACACGGTCCTCGGCTGGATTCATGACGCGCGTTTGGCGTCGTCTCTCGACGAGGTCATCAGCGACGCGAGCCCGGATGTCATCGACGGCGCGCTGGCTCTTCTTCGCGACGATCCGAACGACTCGGTACGAGCGCGGCTCCTCGCGACCGCGGGCCTCGGCGGAGATCTCGACAAGCTGAAGCAAGCCGAAACGCTTCTCGCGGAGTCGGCGCAGCAGAACGATCCCGACCAGCGAATCGCCCGAATCTACGCGTTCCTTGCCGAAGGAGACCCCCGCGCCGCCCACGCCGAAGCCGAAAGGCCGGCCAAATATTCGGAGCAAGCCGATGCATTCCTGCTTGGACGCGCCTGGACCGCCATCGCGCGCGGTCAATGGATGCAGGCGCTTCCCGACGCTGAGAAGGTCGTCGACGCGCGGCCGGGCGCACCCGAGCCTCTTGCGCTGCTCGCGCGTATCAAGGCACGCACCGAGAGTCCTGAAGCAGCGCTCGCGACGCTGGACGGCGCAAACACAGAAACCGCGGCAACGAAAATCGCGCGCGCGCAGATCGTCGGCCTGCTTCAGGGGAATGCCAGCGAGGCGCTCACGCTCGTCGAAGAGGTGCGCTCCGATTCAGACGCTTCGGCGCTCCACAAGGCTTGGGCCGATTTGATCGAGGGCGTGCTCGCCTACCGGCAAGGCGCGATCGGTGCGGCGTTCGAGCATGCCCGCGCCGCAGCCAAACCTCAGATTCTCGCCGACGAAACCTTAATCGTTGGGACCGCACAGCTTCTGCTCGCGCTCGGACGAACGAGCGAGGCAAAGAACGTGCTCAAGCGGCTCTCGAGCGGCCCGTCCGCAGACCTGTTCGCGAGGGCGCACGTGATCGCCTGGTGGTATGCGCAGACAGGCGACCGGCGCGCAGGGCTAGCGACCCTGAGCGGAGCGGGTTTTGGGCCCGAAAATGAGGCCAAGCCCGCGTTTCGGGCGCTGGTCATCGCCGAGCTCCTGAAGGACTCCCCGAGCGCCGCCGAGCGCCGCCGTGCCGCCACGCTCTACCAAGAGGCCGCCAGCGATTCGCAATGGGGCGTCGCTGCCTCCAACGGGCTTGCCAGCTCGCTCACCGAGGATGGCAACATCGAGGAAGCGATCGCGGTACTCGAAGCGGGGCTCGCCGCCGCGCCCAATCATCTCAGCTTGGTCGACACGGCGTCCCAGGCCTATGTCGAAGCCGGCCGGCTTTCCGAAGCCGAGAAGGTGACGTCGGCCGCGCTCGCCGCCTTCGACG
>CAMYJN010000597.1 GCA_947258625.1 uncultured Polyangiaceae bacterium
TTCTGATCTTCGTCGTCGGCGTGGTGTACCTCGTCGCCTTCATCTGCGATCAGCTCGGCTGGGATCCAGTGCTCGTTTTCCTCGCCGCCGGCTTTGGCGTTTCGAACTTCTCGAAGACCGGGCACCGGCTCATCGAAACGGTCGAGCGCCTGTCACTGCCGGTCTACGTGGTCTTCTTTACGCTCGCCGGCGCCAAGCTCCACCTCGACGAGTTGCGTCAGGTCGCGCTCTTTGCGATCGCCCTGGTCGCCGTCCGCGGTTTCGCGATCTATTCGGGCACCAAAATTGGCGCCCGAATCGGCAAGGCGGATGAGGCGACCCGGGATTTCGGCTGGATGGGTTTCGTCTCCCAAGCCGGCGTGTCGATCTTGCTGGCCGCCATCATTGGCAATTCGTTCGGTGAGCTCGGTCGCTCCCTCGAAACCTTGATCATCGGCGGGGTGGCCATCAACGAGCTCGTCGGGCCGGTGATGCTCAAGCTTGGCCTGAGCCTCGCGGGGGAAACTCGGACGAGCCGCAGGTCGATCAGCCCGGCAAGACATCTGTCGGTGAGGCCGCCTTCAATGCGACCCGAAGGCGAAGATGGCGCGGCCAAGCAGCTCGAGCCCTGGCCTGAGCACGTCGGCGCGAAGAACCTGTGGGGCGATCCGCTGCAGCTGAAGAGCGCGGAGCTCAATAGCCGCGTACAAGACCTGGGGGGAGATCTACAGAGCATCGTTCGCGAGGTGTCGACCGGGCCGCTGCGAGATTTTCAGCTCGACGCGGGCAAGTACCTGAGAGACCTCAGACGCGAGTTCCTCCGCCACCACCGGCGTCTGACCGTTCAAGCACGCGCCGAAGACGGCGCCGAACGGGACGAGCTCGTGACGTTACTTCGCTCCGCGCAATCCGATCTGGCAGCCCACTGGCGCGGGATCGTCCTCGGCAGGTCGGTCACGCTCGCCAAACTCACCTGGACCCCCGAAACCATGCTCGAGAACGTCGATGGCCTCGTCGACGAGCTTCCCCTCATCGTCGTGGCGCCCTACGAAGACGTCAGCTACCGGACCAAGAAAGGGGATTCGATATGGAAGCGGCTCCGGCGCAGTATGCTTCGAATGAGGCGAGGCTGGCGCAAGACGCTTGGGCAGAGCCAGCCGACCCGCGAGGTCCGACTGCGCGCCTTGGGACGCTTCCATCTATCCTATGATGCGCCGGCGCGGCTCGAGGCTCTCGCGGCGCTGTTCGTCGAAGCCGACCGCCACCTCGCGGCTCGCACGCGGAGTCTTTTCGATGGTGTCATTGCTGGTTATGACGACATCGTCGAGATCTCGGCCGACCCCGAGGCCGACCTCGAGGGTCAGTTGGTTCGCCTCCGACACGACCTCGAAGAGGAGCTCGCTCTCGCTCTCGACGAAACCGTCCGAATCACGGGAGACGGCACCCATCGCGCGGCCACCGCCCTCGCGACGGGTTTCGTCGGCTTGAAGGACGACCTGCCCACCTTCGGAACGCTGGATCTGCGCACCGGAGAGCGACGCACGAGCCGCCGATTCGCAAACCGCATGCGCGCCATGGAAACGCTCACCAAGGACGTATCCAACCTTCGGAAGGCGAGCTCGGCAGAGTACTCCTCCCTGGCCATGGAGCTCGAGCTGCTCGGGCTGGAGGCACGGATCAAGGATAGCGTCACCGACTATGTTCTGAGGCTGACCAATACGGTCAAGCGCCGTGCGACCTCTCAAGTCGAGCGAGTGAGCGACACGCTTCAAAAGGCACTTGCCCTGCTGAACGAGGAGCTCGAGACCGACTACTCCGGAGAGGAGCTGGCGGCCGCTCTTCGATCGGCCACCGAGGCGACGAGCAAGGCCGCCGGCGAAGCGGCGCGTGTGACGACCGAGCTCTATGAAGACTTGAGCGACGACACGAAGATCGCCCCACTTCTCGACGCTCTGGTCGATGCCTGCAGAGGACTTACCCCGCGCTACCGAGTGACCGTGGGGCAACGTCAGACCGGCGAGTGGCGGCTGCCGGCCGCGCTCCCCGAGGTCGAAGTCCCGTTCCGGGAAGTCGTGCTCACTTACATCGACAGCCGTGTGGCCCCGAAGCTCCTGGCCAGCCGACAAGAGTTGGGCGAACGAATCCAACCATTGGCCAACGTGCTCCAAGAGCTGGAGCGCGTCGTCGCGTTCAACGTGGAGTTGGCAACGGCAGAGCTCGAGATCGTCCACGACGAAGCGATTCCCGAAGAGATGCACACGCTGCTTCGCGACATGGTGTACGGCCAGCTCGAGCGCAATTACAATTCACTCGAAGAGATTCGCGCCGAAGCGGCGGGCTGGCCCGCAATGATCGAACGCGAGATGCGCGACGCGGCCCTCGGGACGCTGGAAACGCTACGCGGAGAGCTAGCCGAAGGCTCCTTCAGCAAGTCACGCCTCGAAGCGATGCGCCGCGCCGCCAGCGGACTTCGAATCATCAGCAAGTCAGAGCGATTGCCCCGGATGAAGCGGCTCAAGGCCCAGCTTCGGGGCGGCCTCCGCGCTCTGTTCGGTGAGGAACGGCTCGAGCGTTGGAGCGAGCGTC
>CAMYJN010000598.1 GCA_947258625.1 uncultured Polyangiaceae bacterium
GGAAACCCCACGATGAAGACGGGGCGCTCGATTGGAACCCCGGCGAGCTCGGGATGGGCGGCGCGATGACGGTAGACGCTAAATCGATTCTGGAGAAAGCCGAGAAGCGACTGACGGCACATGACTCTGCCGAGCCAGCTCAAGTCCGCTTCACGGGCGATCGCGTCGAAAAACACGGGGAGTGCCTCGAGGAAATGTGGATCGCCGAATTCGTCCGATTTTGCCGCGCGCGCCGCGGCGCGAACGATTCGGTTGGGGTCGAGCGAAGGCCATCGGGGCGCCAAGAGGGGTCCCACGCGGTTCAGGACGCGCATCATGCGGGTTCGGTGGGGGGGCGCTGCAGGCATCGCGTCGCGTTGCGTCGAGTAGCACGCACCTCCATAGGCGGCAAAACTTGGAGAACGCATGAGCGAGAAAGAGACCCCAGTGCCGGTGGCGATCGTCACGGGCGCATCGTCTGGTATTGGAGAGGCCACCGCGAAGTGCCTGGCCAAGGCGGGCTACGCCGTGGTCGTCGCCGCCCGTCGCGCAGAGCTGCTCGATCGGCTCGTCGCAGAGATTCGCGCACAGGGCGGTGCGGCCTTGAGCGTACCCACCGACCTGAGTGACGCCGAGCAAACCTCCGCGTTGGTGCAAACGGCGCTCGATTCGTTTGGCCGGGTCGACGTCCTGGTCAACAACGCCGGATACGGTCCGCCCTATGCGCTCGAGCAGATGAATCGGGACGCGATGCGACATGTATTCGACGTAAACCTGCTCTCGGGAATGCAACTGATCGCGGAGCTCACACCGACGATGCGCGAACAGGGCGGCGGGCGCATCATCAACATCAGCTCGCTTTCTCGATACGTAGGCGCACCGCTCGCGTCGGCATACGCAGCGACCAAAGGCGGCATGGAGGCCCTTACGGCGTGCATGCGGCTCGAGCTCTCGCCCTGGAACATCAAGCTGAGCGTGATCGTGCCGGGTTTCGTCGATACCCCGACCTTCGACAAGGCTCGGGCGGCTGGGCAACATCTTCGCGATGATCCGGGCAACCCCTACCGGCAGCTGACGGAGGACTTGGATGCCTTTGCGACCGAGCAGCTCAAGAGCGCCGTTTCTCCCGAGGAGGTCGGCAAGGCGGTGGTCCGAGCAGCCACGGCTCAGTCCCCCAAAACGCGATACTTCGTCCCGAAGTCTGCGCGCACCGCGGCCCGCATGTTCGGCGCCTTACCCGATCTCATGGCCGACAGACTCTTGCTCAAGATGTACAAGTGGGGTCCATGGGCATGAGCACGACAGCAGCAAGCAAAGCACCGAAGCGAACCTTGGTCACCGGCGCAGGCAAAGGCATCGGCGCCGCCATCGCGCGGCTTTGCGTCGAGGCCGGCCATCGCGTGATCGCGTCCGACATCGACATCGAAGCGCTTGCGCGGCTGCGTGAAGGCCTCCCCTGTATCGAGACGGCCGTCCTCGACGTACGCGATCTCGCTGCCTGGACGAAAGTCGTCGACGACGCCGAAAAGCAAGGAGGTCCAATCGACGTCCTGATCAACAATGCAGGGGTCTGTCTGCCAGGGCCGTGCGACCAGGTGTCCGCCGAGGATGACCGGCTGACGGTCGAAGTGAACCTCATCGGTGCGATGAACGGCGTGCGCACCCTCCTGCCGCGATTTCTCGCGCGCCAACGTGGGCACGTGATCAACGTGGCCAGCATGGCAGCGTTCGCGCCGGCCCCCGAGCTTGCGGCCTATTGTGCGACCAAGCACGCGGTCCGCGCCTACACTCACAGCTGCGCGCTCGATCACCGACACGCGCCAATCGATTGGACGCTAGTCTGCCCAAACGCCGTAGAAACGCCTATGTTAGAGAGCATGCGAAAGCGCCGCGCCGGGATCGTCGTGTTCTCCGAGAAGCCAATGCCACCGGAGAAAGTCGCAGCCGCCATCGTCGATGCAATTCGAGAGCCGCGCAGCGAGGTTCTGGTGCCAAACGCGCGGGGCAAGTTGATCCGCTTCATTGGCCTCTTTCCGGACCTGCTTTCCCGCGGTATGGACAGCGCCGAGCGCCGTGGGCGGCGAGCGCTCGAGGACTAAGAGACGGACTCCGCGTCGTCTGCGGGCGTTGAAACACCGAGCGGCCCGAGCTTTCGGACGAGTTGCGTCCGGGTGTTCACCCCGAGCTTGTGCATGGCCGACTTCAGCAAGACGGAGACGCGCCCCGGCGAAAGACCAATGCGATAGGCGATGAGCTTGTTCGTCTCGCCCAAGAGTACGTACGTGACGACCTGGCGCTCCTGCTCGGTCAACCCCCGGGGGTCGTGAAGGTCTGGGGGGTTCGGTATCGCGAGAAAGAATCGGCGTCCGTCCGAGTCGAACCAGTCGACCATGCTCCAGCGACCATTGACCAGTGCCTTCCAGGTTTCGAGGGCTTCGTGCGGATCGGCTTCGCGGAGCTCGCCGCGCGCTCGATCGACGGCGCGCGATGCTTCGCGGAGGAGACTGGCGACGCTTGCCTCTTTCGCAAGGCCGACGGCGTCGACCACACGAAAACCATTGACGTCAAACACCGCCTCGGCGTCG
>CAMYJN010000599.1 GCA_947258625.1 uncultured Polyangiaceae bacterium
GAAGGCCAGGTTGGCTGCCCAAGCCACGACCAAGACCCCCAACGCCACGACTGCGCGAGCCAAACGCATCAGAGGTAGACCTGCCAATAGAGGATCGGCCAGACGCCGACCACGAAATACCAGAAGATCTGCGCCGGCCAGAACGTGAACCGGTCGAGGTCATGATGGGAGAGCCGCTGATACGTGTAAAGCAGAATGATGAAGCCGGCGACGACGTGAAGCGCATGCGTCCCGACGAGAAGGTAGAAGAAGCCGCCGAGCTGGCCGGAGGTGAGCGTGAGGCCCTCGCCGATCAGCGCGACCCACTCCGCGCCTTGGAAAAGAACGAAGAAACCGCCAAGGGCGATTGCGAGGCCGAGAAGCCGCTTGGCGCTCGGCGAGTCTTTCTTGAATGCGCGGTTCGCAAAGTAGAGGGCGACACCGCTGGCCAGCAGCGCCGCTGTGTTCAGCGCAGTCTCTTCCACAGGCAGTCGTGGCTGCCCTGGCGGTGGCCAGCCCCCGATGGCATTGCTCTTGCCGATCACGAAGGCGCTGATGAGGCCGGAGAAGAACATCACCTCCGTCGCCACGAAGATCAGCATCCCCAGCACGCCGTTCGGAACGACCGGCTCGCGCCTGGTTGGCACGCCGTAAGGTCGACCGAGTGCGTCATCCGGCATGGCCGAGTCCTCCGTTCATCAGTGCTCGTTGCCAGGGTGTTCGCCGTGCGCGGCGGCAGCGGCCTCCGCCTTCAGCGCTCGCTCCACTTCAGCCTCTGCCGCGACGTTCTCCCAATTCTGGCCCTTGTGCTTCATCACGTCAGGGGACACACCGGCGAAGAAAAGCAACATCAGCATCAACATGGTGGTGAGGAGGTAGGTGATGTACCGCTTTTCGATGTTGAGGTGCATGAAATTCGCTGCGACCAGGTACGCCTTGACAATCGCAATGCCAAACGCGGTCATCAAGGTGATCATCCAGGCCTTGAGGAAACCGAACTCCATGTGCGGAGCCAGAATGGGCCCCAAAATGCTTAGGATGAGCAGTACCAGTAGGACGGCCCAAATCTTCACGTAGTGGGACTGGCCGTGATGCTCTGCGTGGTCTTGATGTTCAGCCATGATCGTCAGTCCTCACTTGGCGATGTAGAGCAGCGGGAAGAGGAAAATCCACACGATGTCGACGAAGTGCCAGTAAATCCCGATCAGCTCGACGCGATGGAGCTCTTCACCCTTCCGCGCCTGGTTTGCGATGATCAGCATGATGATGCAGCCCGCAATCACGTGAAGCGCGTGAATGCCGGCGGCCGTGTAATAAAAGCTCCAGAACCCGTTGGCGGTGATCGTGTAGCCGTGTTGAATCTCTCCGGTCCACTCGACCGCCTTGATGCAGAGGAAGACCAGGCCGCCGGCGCAGGTGCCAAGCAGCCACTTCGCTGCTTTCTTGCCGTCACCGTGCTCGGCCGCGTGGTGCGCAAGCACCGCGAAGAGCGACGAAGTGAGCAGGACGAAGGTGTTGGCGCCGCCGAACCAAGTATTGGTGTGGGAGGCGTATTCGGCCCACTCGGGGTGTCCGAGCCGAAACATGACGTAGGAAGCGAGCAAGCCTCCAAAAATCACGATCTCCGAGCCGATGACCCACCACACGGCAAGCTTTCCGGTCGGTATGCCCGTGGCGCTTCGGGTCGTAGCGATGGGTCTGGTCATTGTGCTCATCGGTGCCTCGTCATTCGGCGGGGGCCGTGTCCGGTGGAACGTCTTGCGGCCAGTAGTCGTCCTCGCGCCCCGGCACGCTGTACTCGTAGGGGCCTCGATAGCAGTTTGGGAGCTCGGGCCAGTTGCCATGGGGCGGCGGCGAATCCGCCGTCCACTCGAGCGTGTTGGCCTTCCAGGGATTCTTCCCCGCGGGCTTGCCCTTGAAGAGGCTGTACACGAAGTTGAACAAGAAGACGGCCTGGAACACGAGCATGACGAGCAAAGCGCTCGTCGCGACGACACGCAGATCCTGCATGCCCGCGAGGTCGGGGAAGTTCTGGAAGTTGTAGATCCGACGATGCTGCCCGGCGGCACCCAGAATGAAGAGCGGGATGAAGATGAAGTTGAACGAGATGATCGTGCCCCAGAAGTGAATCTTGCCGAGGCCCTCGTTCATCATCCGGCCAAACATCTTTGGGAACCAATAGGTGATCCCGGCAAAGAAGCCGATGATGGCAATGGGGAAGAAGGTGTAGTGGAAGTGGGCGAGCACGAAGTACGTGTCGTGGAAGTAGATGTCCGAGCCGCTCGCGCCGAGGAAGATGCCAGTGATGCCGCCGATGAGGAACTCGGCGATGAACGACAGCGCCCAGAGCATCGGCGTGGTCAGCCGGATAGACCCGCCGTAGAGGGTGGCGATGTAGAGGAAGAGCATCTCCGCGATGGGGATGGAGATGATCAGGGTGGTGATGGTGAAGACGTTCGCCATCCGCGGGTCGATCCCGGCGACGAACTGGTGGTGGGCCCAGACGAAGAAGCTGATGATCCCGGTCGCGAATGCGGTGTAGAGGATCAGCTTGTAGTTGAAGAGCTTCTTGCGCGCGAACG
>CAMYJN010000600.1 GCA_947258625.1 uncultured Polyangiaceae bacterium
CCGCAAGGTGTCGTACTCAGCTTGAGTCGGCCGTCTGCCGATCGTCAGCGCGAAGTCCTTGGTGATGATGTAGCCGCGCGATACCGTCGGCAGGTTGCTGGTGAGCTCCATGAACGTCGCGGCGATCGGGCTTTCGTAGTACTTTCCCTTCACCCAAACCGTGATGTAGCGCTCTTTGAGCTTCCACATCTTGTACATGAAGGGGAAGTAGTTGAAGCGGTCCGTGTGGTTCATCGCATAGATGACTGGCTCGTTCGGTATCTTTTCGATTCCTTCGATGCGGATGTCGATGCCCGGCAGGAAGTTGTAGTTCGGCGCGAGCACGGCGTGCCCGAAAAACACTTGGCCGATCGGGCGTTTCATGAGCCGGATCCGTTTGAGTCGCGGAAGGTCGAGCATCGGACGGTCACGATGTGCTCAGAAGCCAGGCTCCTGTCAATTCGCGAGCCACGAGCGGCACACCCGCCATGCGAAGATGGGCCGGATGGGTTCCGGCTGACTTTTCCATCGGGAGTGCTACAAAAACGGTTACGCCTAGGGTATCAATAAGGATTCCGAAGAAACTGGCGAGCCGCTACGAGAGGACTTAGGTTGCGGCGAAACGAAAAAGGAGACTGAGTGGCGAGAAGAAGCCCAAGAGGTAGGAAAAGAAAGTTCGAGCGCAATTTCGAACAGGAAGACAAGCGTGACGACCACATCAAGCTGAACGGCGTGGTGAGTCAGGTCTACGCTGGCGGCCAGTTCGAAGTGACGACCGAATCCGGCGCTGCGGTGCGCGCGCAGCTTTGCGGCCGGATGCGAAAGTTCAGGATCCGCGTGATCCTAGGTGACCGTGTAACGGTGGCTCTGTCCCCGTATGACCTCACGCACGGCATGATCGTGTTTCGCGACAAGTAGCGCCCACAGTGTACGAAGGAGCGTTCCGCATCCTGAGAGCACTTGGCGATGGTCGATCGCTGTCTCGGGATGACGTCGTCCACGTCGCAGGTGAAGCATCGTCGGTCGTTCGAGAGGTGACGGAACGCTACGCCAAGTGGTTTGAAATCGACGAGGGCAAAATTCGCTGCTCGGACCGCGGGCTGGCGGCATTGGCAAGAGAGCTGGTGGCCCGAGGGGCAGGCGAGGCCCGCGACTCATCCTGGCGTGAGGGATACGAAGCCATCGCTGCCGAGCGCAGCGCGCCAAAGCGCTCGCTCGACCAAATCTTCATCACTTCCGACACGGCCGTCCGACGCGCGGAGCTCTTGATCGAGGCTGGCGAGCACCAGCGAGGACTGGTGTTCCTCGGTGACGACGATCTCACGAGTGCTGCCCTGCAGCTCGCGGGCGCTGGTCGTAAAGTGACCGCGCTCGATACCGATGATGAAATTCTCGGGATCTTGGCGCGCAACGCGGCGGAGCGAGGCTGGGAGCACGAGACGGTACGTCACGACCTTCGGCAACCGATCCCAAAGGCGATGCGCGCGCGCTACGGCGCGGTCTTCACCGATCCGCCGTATGCCCTCGAAGGCTTTCGGCTCTTCGTGAGCCGAGCGGCCGAAATGCTGAAACCCGATGGCAGGCTCTACGTCTGCTTCGGCCACAGTCGACGCGCGAGCGAACGAGGCCTGCAAAAGCAGCGTGTGCTTGCCGACGCAGGCTTCCTCGTCGAGGCGGTTTTCCCAGACTTCAACGCGTACCAAGGAGCGGAAGCGATCGGCTCGCGAAGCGCGCTTTGGCGGTGCAGGGTGACGCCCGAGACGCAGCCCTTGGTTCGAGGAGAAGTCGATGGCGAGCTTTACACAAGTCGCTCGCCCAACGGCTAGGATCGAGCCGCGACGATCTCATCGCACCAGGCGATGAGGTCCTCGGTCACTTCTTGGCGATTCGTTTCGTTGAGCGTTTCATGTCGTGCGTTCGGATAGAGCTTGAGCCGAACGTCGAAGATCGCCGCGCGCTTGTACGCATCGTAGAGATTCTTCATTCCCTTGCCGTTGTCGCCGACGGGGTCCTGGTCCCCCGCGAAGAGGTAGAGAGGCTTGTCTTTGGGCACCTTGGCCACGTTGCTCGGCTTCGAGATTCGGTCGAGTGCGTTCAACAAGTCGAGCCAGGTTTGCGTCGACACCGCGAACGCGTTCGATCCGCGCGAGCAACTTACCGACCATGGCAATGGGAGGTGGCTTTCCGTTCGAACCAGAGAGCGCGGCAGCGACCATGTCGTTTGGACGTTCGAACAGGAGCTGCTGGAGCACGAACGAACCCATCGAGTGCCCGAGTATGATGATCGGGAGGTCGCGGTGACGCTTGGCGATTTCCCGATTCACCCCGTGCGCGTCTTCGACAATGCGATTCCAGCTGTCGCTGTCCGCCATGTGGCCCGGCGAGCCGCCCTCGGGAATGCTCTGACCGTGCCCACGGTGATCATGCGCATAGACGCTGTATCCTGCCCCGGCGAGCGCCTGCGCAAGTCGCCCGTACCGGGATCCGTACTCCGCCATCCCGTGTAGAATCTGAACGATCGCCTTGGGGTTTTGGATCACCCAGCCGCTCACGTGAAGATTCGCGCCGTCCACCGTTT
>CAMYJN010000601.1 GCA_947258625.1 uncultured Polyangiaceae bacterium
CCCGTTCGATCGAGCTGGGGCTGATATTCCCTAGCTATGTGGGCCCTTGTGCTCTAGGCTGCGGCCAGTTTCACGGGGAAGGAGCAGCTGGAAATGACAGCAAGAGCAATTGGTGTATTCGCTTTGGTGCTTGTGATGGCGAGCCCGGCGTTGGCGGGGCCGGAGAATTCAACCATCGGCGGCAAGAAGCTGGAGCAGGACATGGTTCACAGCGGCGGTGTCGGCTACCCGAGCGTGCTCTATGAATGGTGGAACAGGGGCAAGGGGAACCTCGACTGGGGCTTGAGCGGCGAGCTCGTCTACGGGGACTGGCCAGCCGCGCACACGTCGCGGTTCACCAAGATCGGATTGGGCGTCAACGGCTTGCTCCGCTGGCACCTCGCAACCAGGGAACACTCCAAGATCACGACCGACATCTCGATTCTGGCGAGACCGGGCATCTTGATCTCAGGCAATCGCGGCGACACATTCACATTCGGCATCGCGGGTGAGGCGCTGGTCCCCGTCTCGCTTGACGTGCACGAGCGAGTCAACGTAGTGGTGGGCGGCGCATTCATCATCAAGGGCTATATCAACTCGAACCAAAACAATTTCGGCGAGATCCCTCTGCTCGTTCGCATGGGCGTGGAAATCAAGGCCAATGAGAACGTCGCGCCTTGGTTCTACTTTGATCTCGGGCCGGGCATTGGCTTTGGCGAAGGAGCCTCCGGCGCGGGGTTCGCGTGGCGAATTGCTGCCGGCACCGCATTCTGGAACGTGATGGGCAAGAACAAGAACAAGTCGAATGTCGCTGAAACCGAAGTCATCGAGGTTGAGGTTGACGAAGAGTACGAGGAGTAAGGCAGCCCGACGGCTGTCGACAGTTAGAAACCGGAGAAATTCATGCGAGCAATAGGTGTCTTCGCTCTCGTTCTTTCGATCTCGAGCCCCGCGCTGGCTGGTCCCGCAAACTCGGTGATCGGCGGTAAGAAGCTCGAGCAGGACATGGTGCACAGCGGGGGCACCGGTTACCCGAGCACGTTCTACGAGTGGTGGAACAAAGGCAAAAAGAAGCTCGACTGGGGCCTAAGCGGTGAGCTGGTCTACGGCGACTGGGGCGCCGCGGGCATAGGGGGACGCCAAAACATTTTCGGAGTTCGCGTCCGGACCCGCCTCGTCCGGGTCGGCCTTGGCATCAACGGAATCCTACGTTGGAACCTCGCGACCAAGAAGCGACCAAAGGTCACCAACGACATCGCAATCGTATTTCGACCAGGGATTCTCATCGGCGGGAATACCGCGAGCACGTTTACGTTCGGCGTCAAAGGTGAGCTCGGCGTTCCGGTATCCATCGACGTGCACGAGCGGGTGAGTGTCGTGACGGGCGGGTTCATTCCATTCAACTATTTCATCAACACGGACATATCCAATACCGCGTGGATTCCCCTATTGATACGTATGGGAGTGGAGATCAAAGCCAACGAAAACGTAGCGCCCTGGTTCTACTTCGATCTAGGCCCAGGAATCAGCAAGTTCAGCGGAGCCACCGGAGCCGATGCGTCCTTCGCGTGGCGGGTTGGAGCAGGCACCGCCTTCTGGGGTGTCCTCGGCAAGAACAAGAACAAGTCCGACTCCGCGGAACCGATGTCGAGCGAGTCCATGGAATAGCCGATCGCTCGACTTCTGGAACATTGAAAAAGGGACCGTCCTGCGAAACCGGGCGGTCCCTGTTTCGTTAATCCACCGGCTTTCGAGACCTCTGTGCGCTGGCGAAAACAGCCGTCTGACCCTAGAACCCCCTGACCGGGGCCCATGGACGCGGGGCCGCGAGCCGTGCATGATGGGCCACCTCGAAAAAGGAGTGACCAGTGGCCGACAAAGACACCACGAGCTTCATGCGATCCCTGTGCATGGGCCGCATCGAACAGGACGTCATCTTTCCGTTCCCGACGCTCTCCGACGCAGAAAGAGAAACCCTCAGTGATGTTTCCGGAGCGCTCGAAGGCTTGTTGGGCCCCCGCGCCGAGGACCTTCGGGCATGGGACGTTGCTGGCGAGCTCCCTCAGGAGTTCATCGACGAGCTGAAAGAGTTCGGGATGTTTGGCTTGGTCATCCCCGAGGAGCACGGCGGCATGGGGCTCGGCAACAAGGCCTACTCCCGCACCCTGCAAGAAGTCGCGAAGTACGATGCGTCCATTGCCGTGACGATTGGCGCACACAGCTCGATCGGCATGCGTGGCCTGCTGCTGTTTGGAACCGAAGACCAAAACAACCGTTACATGGAAAAGCTCGCTTCGGGTGAAATGATCGCGGCTTATTGCCTGACGGAGCCCGGCGCCGGCTCGGATGCCGCTGCGCTGAAGACGACTGCCGTCAAAGAAGGTGACCACTGGGTGATCACTGGCAACAAGCTCTGGATCACCAACGGCGGCATCGCCGACTTCTTCACGGTCTTCGCAAAGACGCCCGAGGAAGGCGGCCGCGGCAAGATGACCGGCTTCATCGTCACGACCGACATGGAAGGCGTGAGCATCGGCCCACACGAAGACAAGATGGGGCTCCGCT
>CAMYJN010000602.1 GCA_947258625.1 uncultured Polyangiaceae bacterium
GCGGCCTGAGCGTCCGCAGGACGAGGCCGCGTCGCACCCGCGCTGTGCTGCACCGCGGCAAGCGCGTCCGAAACTAGCTGTTGATTGTATCAGCGACGCTGTGGTAACCGATCGGTCCGCGCAGTTGGATCGTTGGCGCGCGGCCCACGACCCGTCACCCGTTGCGCACCGGAGGGAATCATGGGCACATCTGTTTATGCAAAGCTACGAAGTTCGTGCCTACTCGTCGCGAGCGCTGCGCTTGCCGTCTCGTTCATGGGCCCAACGCCCGCAGCCGCATTCAACGGAATACTGAGCGACTGGCAGGATCTCTACAATCCACCTTCAGCTTCGGGTGACAACGCCGCTTGCCAGCTGTGTCACGTCAACACGAATGGTCAGCAGCCCTTCAACGCGTACGGCTGGAACCTCTTGGAGGCGCTCGAAAACGGGGCCTGTGACACGGACATGAGTGGCGACGTCAGCAACGAGGAGGCGTTCATATGCGTTGAGATCCTCGACTCCGACGTCGACCCCACGGGTAGCAGCAACCTGACCGAGATCAACGCCAGCACGCAACCTGGTTGGACCGACGGGCCGGTCAACACCTACTACAGTACAGACGCGGACGACGTAGAGAACCAACTGCCACCCAACGGCATTGGGCAGCTCGATCCGGATGGGGCTGGCGGCATGGGCGGCACCGGCGGCATGGGCGGCATGGGCGGCATGGGCGGCATGGGCGGCATGGCCGGCATGGCCGGCATGGGCGGTGAAGGCGGCACGGGCGGCGACGACTGTGAACCTAGCGGCGACCCGATTCCTCCCGGCCAGTTCAAACGAGGCACGATCGTCGTCAAGCCAGGTCAATCAATCCAGGACGCCATCGATCGGGCACAAGAGGGCACCCGGATCTTCGTTCACGCTGGCATCTACGAAGAACCCTGTAACGAGACCAACGGGCTCAACATCACCAAGAGCGGCATCCGCCTGATCGGGCAACACAACAAGAACAAACAGGTGATCATCAGGAGCACGGGCGATCAGCGCAACGGTATCGTCATTGTGCCGCCGGACGTTCCTGCAGCGGCCCAGCCCGTGGGTTCGGCGGAAGTCGAGCGGACCGACTGCATGGGCTGTCACACGGACATGGGGCCGCCCTTCCCCCTCCATCCGAACGTGCCGACCGTTATCCCGATGGACCACGATCCCTGGCTCTACGATATCGAAGTGAGGAACATCGAGGTCCAAGGCTTCAGGAACAACGGGTTCTTCACCGAGCACGTCGATGGCTTCGTGTTCGACAACATTAGATCGATCGACAACAGGAACTATGGAATCTTCCCCGTGCTATCGAAGAACGGCGTCATCAGCAACAGCTACTCCACGGGTTCGGACTTGGATAGTGCGCTCTGGGTCGAGACCTCCGAGAACGTCCTCGTCGTGGGCAACCTCGTCGAAAACAGCACCAACGGCATCGAGGTCTCGAACAGCGACGACATCCTAGTGATCGACAACGAGGCCCGAAACAACACGATCGGCGCCGCGATCTTGCTCCTGCCGGACATCTACGACAACAAAGACAGCGCTAAGCGCATCGACATCGTGAACAACTGGTTCCACGACAACAACAGGCCGAATGGCGCCCGGCCGGGTTCCGTCCTCTCCTTCATCCCGAAGGGGCAAGGCATCCTCTACGTAGGGGCCGACGACGGAGAGATCTCGGGGAATCTGGTCGAGAATAACGATTTCGTTGGGATTGCCGTGGTCGACTATTGCCTCCCCTTCGAGGGGACTCCGTTTGCCTGCTCGGTTGATCCCACCGTCACGTTCGAGTACCTCTTGGACCAGTCGGCTGAGGACAATCGCGTCGCCGACAACACCCTCGTCAACAACGGAACGAACCCGGATCCCGGCAACCCGTTCCCGGACTTCGCCGCCGAACTGACGTTGCTCACGCTGCCAGCGAGCTTCGTCGGGCTTCCCGGCGACGAGCGCCCGTACCACGGCAATTGCTACGAGAACAATCAACCGGAGGACGCGTGGTTCTTCTCGCTGTTCGACGCAACGATCGGCGTCGAGCCACCCTGGACTCCACCCCCGTGCCTCTGAGCTGAAACCGCGCCAGGCGGCGCGCACCGTACGTGTGCCGCCTGGCCGTACCACGCCCAACGTCTAGGGCGATAGGCCGCGGAGCATGGGAAAACCGAACGCCCTGTCCGCGGCGCGCCCCACGCGACCTACTGCGGCCAGGGCTGCAGTGGTAGGAGGGACCGAACGCTGGTTTCGCCGGACTCCATCACACCGGTTGCCGCATCTGCGATTGTCCAAGTGAAGTAGGGTCGGTGAATGGGCTGCGATTCGACGAAGATGCAGCGGAGCTCGCCCTCTTCGTATTGGCATTCCTTCTGAATGGAATCGAGAAGTTGCTGTTGGTGAAGATGGCCGTCGCCCATGTTCCAACCGAGCACCAGCCCGGCGATCGCCTCGCCGTCGTGATATTCGTAGGCGTCGACATCGTCGACCGCTCTAGGAATCAAGTCGTGGAGCAG
>CAMYJN010000603.1 GCA_947258625.1 uncultured Polyangiaceae bacterium
TCGCGGAAACCATCCGCGACGATCGACGGAATGGCGCGAAGCCCGGACTGGCCGGGGCCCTCCGAGAGCATGACCTCGTCGATGCGCTCGATGTACGCGGCAGCGCTCCCGATGCGGTCGCGCGCCTTCTTCTGGAGGCCGTGGCGAATCAGCGCTTCGACGGCGTCCGGAACGTCGAGGTCCGGCGCCGCTTCTTCAAAACGGGGGACCGGCGCTGAAACGTGCATCCGCAGCAGGCCGCCGATGTCGTCGCAGTCGAAGGGCGGCACCCCCGTGATCATTTCGTACATCATGACCGAGAGCGAATAGAGGTCGGCCCGCCCATCGATCGACTGTCCGTACGCCTGCTCGGGCGCGATGTACGTCGGGGTGCCGATGGTGACGCCATGCTGGGTGAGCTTCGCGTCATGGCCCAGCGGGCTGGTGTCGTCGTCACGGCTTGCACCGTCGTCGTGAAGCTTGGCAATGCCGAAGTCGAGGATCTTGGCGAAGTCTGGGTCGTTTTCCTGCTCGACGAGAATGACATTCTCGGGCTTGACGTCGCGATGAATGATTCCCGCGCCGTGCGCGTAATCGAGCGCGCTCAAGATGTGGCGGCCAATGTGCAAAACCCGCTTCCAGTCGAGCCGCTCTTCCCGCTCGAGCAAGTCGGAAAGCAGCACGCCGTCGAGCAGCTCCAACACCATGTAGAAGGTCCCGTCCGAGAGCTT
This sequence comes from uncultured Polyangiaceae bacterium, assembly GCA_947258625.1. Lineage (GTDB taxonomy): Bacteria > Myxococcota_A > Polyangia > Polyangiales > Houyiibacteriaceae > SG8-38. The sequence continues at coordinate 711 of CAMYJN010000603.1, forward strand.
GCCGAAATCCGAGACGTTCACGCAGTTGGGGTGGTCGACGCGCCCGATTGCAAACGCCTCGCGCTCGAAGCGCTTGGTGACTTCGTCGATCTCGCCGACCTCGGGGTGCAAGAGCTTAAGCGCGAGCGGCCGCTTGATCGAAACGTGCTCCGCGAGGTAGACGCACCCCATCCCGCCGGAGCCGAGAACCCCGGTAATGCGGTAGCGAGAATCCAAGACCTCGCCGATCCGCGGCATCTGAGAACCTGGAGCAGGCGGGAGCGTGGGCGCCCCGTCCCCCCCTTTTGAAGTGCGCACCGCTACAGTATTGCGAAAAACGAGGGCTGTTGCCTGCATCGGTCGGCCAAAATGCGAACTCCGCGCAACCGTGCAGGAATGGCCCGAATCCGGCTGGTTGGGGGGGTCGTGACATGCGAGATAGGTCACAAGATGCACTACCTCCTCGGTCGAGCCCGTCCCGTCGTTGGCGCGGTCCTCCTCGCGCTGCTGGGCGCGAGCTCTGCCTCCGAGGCCCAAATCCCAAAAACCGTCCAGGCGCCCTATGCCGCTCCGCCCGACCAGGCGCTGCTGGTCTTTTCGCGCCCCAGGCGGAGGCAAGCCAGCGAAGTCACGATGCACATCGTCAATCAGGCCGGCCGGTGCATCGCCGTGCTCGACAACGACTGGCAGATGGCCGCGCCGATGTGGCCGGGAAAGCACATGCTGATGGTCATCACCGGCACCGCGCCGCCAACCGTCCAGCTCATGGAGGTCAGGCTCAGTGCGGGGAAAACCTATGTGGTTGATCTACGTACACGGGTGAACGCGAAGAGCCCGGTCGCAATCAAGGTGCGCAGGCGCGCCGACCAACCCCTCGAGGCCTTTCCTCCAGCGGTCCGTGACCGCGTCCCCGCCAAGCCCGACTTGCGGAGGTGCACCGAATGGGTTTCCTGGAAGCGCGGGAAGATCGAATCCCGGGCGCAGCGGGTCAAGGTCGACTGGGACAGGGCGAGCGACGAGCACCGAGCGACCCACACCGTGCATCGCAACGATGGCTGGACAGCGGCCGAAGTTCATGGGCCCTAGCCGCAAAGCTCCGAAAGCATTAATGAATTCACCCGATCCGCTCTCTAGCTCAGAGGCTAGCCCTTGCAGCACCAGCGCGGACTGAGCTATGGAGTTGGCGCGTTGGTCACTCACGATCGACTCAACATGGGGATAGGGCAAACGGGGACGCGGTGCCGGAACGATGCGGATGTCGTTCGACTGGCCCTTGGCTGCCCGTGAGTGACGCGAAAATGGAGGAACCTGTGAAATCTAAGCAATGGACTGTGGCCGTGATGGCCGCGCTCGTGGTCGTGACCGGAATACTCGGCTGCGAGAAGGACGACACTGCGGTCAAGGCACTGCAGGAGTTGACGAATCAGCAACTCGAAGCGGCAAAGGCGAGCAACGACGAGCTCACCAAGATCGCGGGGGAGATTGAGGACTGCCAGGCCGAGGTCGCCAAGACCAAGGGCGAGCCCGCGGTGATCAAGTCGAAAGACGTCACCGTCGAGACGCCCGAGCTGGTTGGAGAGGCGACCGTCGAATCGCTCGAGGCTCTGAAGATGGCCCTCGCCGAGACGACGAAAAAGCAGGCCACGGCGCTGAGCGACCTCGAGGCCGAGCAAGAAGCCTGCGCTGCGGACTTGGCTGAAGCCAAGGAAGCCGCCGAAGCTGCGTTGGCCGAAGCCGATGCCGCCGCTGAAGCGGAGGCCGCTGCTGCCGCGGAAGCCGAAGCTGCTGCCAAGGAAGCAGCCGCAAAGAGGAAGGCTGCCGCGGCCAGGAGGAAGGCAAAG
>CAMYJN010000604.1 GCA_947258625.1 uncultured Polyangiaceae bacterium
TGGCCTGATCATCAACGGCCGCATCTTTCGAGGCAGCGGCGGCATTGCAGGCGAAATCGGCCACACCTCCATCGATCCGAATGGGCCCCAATGTATCTGTGGCCTCAAGGGGTGCCTCACCACGTTTATCGGGACCCCCGCTCTGCTCGAACGTGCGAAAGACAAGTTGCGCGCAAGCGGCTCGAACCGCCTGCCACCTGCGAGTATTGACGAACTGGTCAATGCAGCGCTAGATGGCGATCCGATGTCGGTCGAATTGATTCACTACGCGGGCGATAAACTCGGCGTCGGCATCGCCAACCTGCTCAACCTGCTCAACCCGGAGATGGTGGTACTCGGAGGCGGCATCGCGCGCGCCGGCGACCTATTGCTCGATGGTGTGCGCGCGACCATTGGCGGCCTGTCTTTGCCCGAGTCGATCCTCAATACCCAGATCCGAACCACGGGATTGAACGAATGGGGCATTGCGGTGGGCGCCGCGACGCTCGTGTTGCAGGCTGCACTCGACAGACCGACCCTGTTCTTTTCCGAATTGCGAGAAGCCCTATGAACCGAAACGTCACGACACTCTACGCGTTGGCTGTCATCCTTGCCGTTGGTCCGCTCGACACGGGTTGCGAATCGTCCAACGAAATCGTTGAACCTCCTGCGCAATGGGTTCTCACGAGGTCAGACGAATTCGATTCAGGCACCTCCCCTTCATTTGAGCTCTGGACGATCGAGACCGGTTACGGCCCGGACGACAGCGGATGGGGAAACAATGAGTGGCAGCTCTATACGGATCGCCCCGAGAATGTTCGTGTCGAGGGCGGCAATCTGGTGATTTCCGCGCAGTCAGAGTGCCGTCGCGTTGAGCTTGCCAAAAACGGCGGTTTCGAAACCGGCACTCTCGACGGTTGGACGCTGTCCTGTGAAGTCAACGAAACCTGCGCGGCTACGACGGACGAGGCGAGAACGGGGGACTGGTCGGGCAACGTGGCCGCCGGTGCAGAGGCGAACCCACTCATCAAACAAGAGGGAATCGGCATCGGGATTGTGCTGCCGAATACCAAAGTCACCGTCGGGTTCGCCCTCAAGGGATCGGCCACCGACGGGGGCCAAGTGGTTGCCGAGTTCCTCTCAGAGGTGGATGGCGGTGACCCGTCAAAGACAGAAATACTCAGTGGCGGCCCGCTTGTTCCGAGTGATGAATGGGTCAACTATTCCTACACCGTGACCACAGGCGATGACGTCAGCGGCGGGGTGACACTTCAGCTGAAGACGGAGTGCCGCGAAGTCGAAAACGGCGCAGGCGGCGCAGGCGGCAACGGCGGCGCAGGCGGCAACGGCGGCGCAGGCGGCAACGGCGAACCCGAAAGCTGCACAGTCAACGTCTATTTTGACGACGTGACGATCGAGCCTTCGTGTGGCGAGCGGGACGGTTCGATCACCTCCGCCCGCATCAAGACCCAGGTCTACGACTGCGACGGCGACGACAAAAAGTGCGGGTTTGAGCAGGAAAACGGCCGGTTCGAGGCGCGCATCAAGCTCCCGGAGGGCCGGGGCCTTTGGCCCGCGTTTTGGATGCTTGGCGGCAACATCGACGAGGTGCCTTGGCCGGGCTGCGGTGAGATCGACGTGATGGAGAATTTCGTGCTGCCCGAAGTGGTCAGCAGCGCCCTCCACGGACCTGGCTACTCCGGCGCTGAAGCGATCTCGAGCGAGTTCTCACTGCCGGATGACGAGATCTTCGCCGACGACTTTCACGTCTTTGCCGTGGAGTGGGACCCCGGACGCTTTACGTTCTCCGTCGATTCCCAAGTTTACAGAATCATCCCCAGCTCCGAGGTAAGCGGACGGGGGGACTGGGTTTTTGATCACGAGTTCTTCGTCCTTTTGAATCTGGCCGTGGGCGGCAACCCCGTCCCTGATCCCGACCTCTCGGGCACGAGCTTCCCGGCCGAAATGCTCGTGGACTACGTCCGCATCTTCGAGCGTGCCCAGTGACGGCCTCTGCGTCGAAGCACTACGAGACGGCCCCCGAAGATCGCATCTCGATACCGCACAAGCTGATCTACGGCTTGGGCGGTTTCGTCAACAACCTCCTGGCAGCCGCGAGCGGCGGCATGATCATCGTGCTGAACCTCGGGCTCGGTATGAGCCCGTGGCTCGTGGGCCTGCTCGGCGCGCTCCCGCGGCTTACCGATGCCTTGACCGACCCCTTGATGGGCTACATCTCCGACCACACGCGCTCGAGGTGGGGACGGCGGCGGCCGTATATTTTCGTCGGCGCCATTTCGGCAGGCCTGATGTTCGCCCTGCTTTGGCAGCTTCCCGAAGGGCGAAGCGAGAGCTTCTATTTCTGGGTCTTTCTGGGCATCTCGGTGATTTTCTACTTGGCGTACACGATCTTTGCGACGCCTTGGGTCGCACTCGGATTCGAGCTGACGCCCGACTATCACGAACGTACCCGGCTGATGGGTGTACAGAACTTCTTCAGTCAGCTCGCCTACGTGATCTCTCCTTGGTTCCTCCTCTTCAT
>CAMYJN010000605.1 GCA_947258625.1 uncultured Polyangiaceae bacterium
CCGGCATCGAGAGCGTGAAGCTCGAAGAAAACCTTCCCTTCCTGGGCGCCTTGCTCAAGAAAGAACAAGACCTCGTCGCCTTCGCAGATCAGCTGTCGGGCGGCCGCCAATGGAGAAGCTAAAATCCTAGTCCCTTTCATGTATGAGCTTCGCGGCCGCGGCGTCCCGGTTGGGACCCAAGAGGTCATCGCGCTCGCTCAAGCACTGAAAGCCGGCCTTCACGACAGCTCGCTCGACGGTTTTTACAATGTTGCCCGCTCGGTGATGATCCACAGCGAGGCGCACCTCGATTCATTCGACGAAGCTTTTCTTTCGTTTTTCAAGGGCATCGAGATCGAATCCAAGAAGCTCAAGGACGAGCTCTGGGACTGGCTGCAGCAGGCCAAAGAGAACATGGCCGAGCTCACCGACGAGCAGCGCGAGTTCGTCGAGAACCTCGACCTCGACGAGCTTCGCAAGCTCTTCGAAGAGCGTCTCGCGGAGCAGGACGAGCAGCACGACGGCGGGAACAAGTGGATCGGCACCGGAGGCACCTCGCCCTTTGGTCACAGCGGCCGCGCGCCCAAGGGCTTTCGAATCGGAGGCTCCGGTGGAGGCCGAAGCGCGGTCAAGGTGGCCGACGCGCGCCTCTATCGCCCATATCGTCAGGACCTCACCCTCGACGTTCGTCAAATGCAGGTCGCGCTCCGAAAGCTCCGCCTCTTCGCGCGCGAAGGAGGCGAAGAAGAGCTCGATCTCGAGGGCACCATCGATGCAACGGCACAGAACGCTGGAGAGCTGGAGGTGGTCACCCGCCCTCCCCGGCGGCACAACACTCGCATCATTTTGATGATGGACGTCGGCGGCTCGATGGACCCTTTCGCACACCTGTGCTCGCGGCTCTTTTCGGCGGCTAAGAAGTCGAGCCACTTCAAAGAGCTGCGCACCTATTATTTCCACAACTGCGTCTACGGCCACGTCTACGAAACCGAGCGCTTCGACACACCGATCAAGATTCGCGACCTGCTCCACGAGACGGGGCCGCACTACAAGCTCATCATGGTCGGCGATGCGCTCATGGCGCCCTACGAGCTTCTTGCAGCCGGCGGCTCACTCGACCTCGGCGACGACCGGGGCATCGAAGGCCTGCAGTGGCTCATGATGCTGAGCCAGCACTACCACCGCAGCATCTGGCTCAACCCGGAGCCGCAGCGCTACTGGAACGGAAACACGATCGAGTACGTTCGGCAAGCGTTCGACATGTTCCCGCTCACCCTCGAAGGGCTCGGCGAAGGCGTCGGCCATTTGCTCAAGGGCGGCAAGGGCCACTGAGACGCGTGAAATTTCGGGTCGCGGAGTGAAATTTGGGCCTCGAGCGCGGGGTCGCGTACCCTGAGAGCGTGGGGAAGACATCAATCATCGCGTTCGTCGTCTTGTTCGCCGGCTCGGCCGGCATCGCGTCGGCGGAGGAGTCCTCGTACGCAGGCGTGACCCCGGGCTCGGAAACCTCGGAGAATCTACCGCCCAAGGCGGACGAGATTCCCGAAGGCGCGCTCATGCTCACCTGGCCCGGCTTCATGATGTTGGAGGACGGCTCCTCGTTCTTCATTCAAACGTCGAAACCGGTGAAGTTCGGAACCAAAAAGTCGGACGGACGCCTGGAGTTGATCCTGCACCACACGCAGGTTCATCTCAAGAACAACTTCCTGCCGCTCGAAACTCAGTTCTTCGACACGCCGGTGACTCGGGCAACCGTGCAGCGCAAAGGCAAGAAGGACCTCGTGATGGTTTTCGAGATGCGCGAAGACGTCACACCAAGCATCACACAGAAGATGGGCAAAGACGGGTTCAACTACGTCTTCGTCAAGTTCAGCAAGCAGCCCTGACCCCGTAAAACCGATGCTGCGCGTCGCCCACGGGGCTTCGCCCCTTGCCGGTTGGGGGCGCATCGAGTAACCGGACGCCATGAGCCTCCGCGCCGTCAAGGGGATGAAAGACATCCTGCCGGACGAGATCCGGAAATGGCACCGCCTCGAGAACGCGTTCCGCAATCGAGTTGAAGGCTATGGGTTCCGGGAAGTGCGTTTCCCCATCGTGGAGCCGACCGCGCTGTTCGTCCGGTCGATCGGCGAAACGACCGACATCGTGGAAAAAGAGATGTACACGTTCACCGACCGGGGTGACAAATCGCTCACGCTGCGCCCCGAGGGCACGGCGTCGGCGGTGCGCGCGTATGTGCAACACAGCGTGCAGGCCCGCGAGCCGGTCACGAAGTGGTACTACATCGGCCCGATGTATCGGCGTGAGCGGCCTGCCAAGGGGCGGTACCGCCAGTTCTACCAAGCCGGAATCGAAGTCTTCGGCGATCCGGGTCCCTACGTCGATGCCGAAGTGATCGACATGGTCGTTGGTTTCATTGCAAGCCTCGGCATCAGCGAGGTCGAAGTGCTGCTCAACTCCATTGGCGGATCGGAAACGCGGGAGAGGTATCGCGAAGCGCTGCTCCGATATCTGACGCCCTATAGAGCCGAGCTTTGCCCGG
>CAMYJN010000606.1 GCA_947258625.1 uncultured Polyangiaceae bacterium
GGGACTCAGGGGCAACGCAGTCGAAAAAGCCATCTACCGACGCCGGCACTCCTGCTCCGCCACGTTCGACCAGAGCCAGGGCCACCGATTCGGTGAAAGCCATCCTTCCGAACCCACCGGTTTCCTTGCTGTCGGTCAGCCCAAGGCCAAGCCCGCGCTGGCACAGCGCCGCTCTGCCGTAGCGAGAGGCCTCGAGAACGACGGAGGTGGCCACCAGAGGCCCCAGTCGCGGCCCCAAACCGTTCTCGTCGACCCCCATCACGAGCATGTCCGCGATGTACCACGGCGGCCCCGAGCTGCACCACTCGGGGGGGTTTGGCCTTGTCTCGAAATCACGGTAATATTATGATGTTGTGGTAGCTCGCATCCACTCTGCGTCCGGAAACGAGGATCAGGGGCAAACGGAGAACCCGATTGCCAGGATGGTCCGAGAAGCGATCGAGAGCGTCGCAACGCCCGAGGTGCGGGTCCAGATCCTCCATCGCGCGCTGCACATGGCACGCGAGCATGAAATCCCGACCGCAGGGGATCGCCTGCACCGCTTCGTGGACAAACACCTGCGAACCGCGATGGAGTTCTATCTCGGCAACGCGGCCGCCGACGCCGTGATGCAGAACCTCGAGCCCATGCTGATGTTTGCCGAGACGATCGGCTCTCAGCCGCCACAGGGCCACCATCGGGAGAACGCAACCCACAAGGACGGCCGCAAACGGGCGAGCTCGGGCGTCAGCAGAAAGCACAGCGGTCATCCATCGGAGCCCAGCACCTCGAAGTATCCCACGATTGAACCGTTGGGCTCAGCGCTACCGATGGTCTTCGTCGCCACTCGCGACCGCACGCGATGCGACGAGATCGCAAAGAGGATAGGCTCCGCCGCGGCCGTACAGCAAATCGAGGACGTCGTTGCGTTTCTCGACAACGTCAAGGCCACCGCGTCGTTGAGCCCACTGCTCGTGATCGATTGCGTCGAGGCCTCCGTCCAACCATCGACGATTGCAACGTTGGCACACGAGCTGCCGAAAAGCTCAGCCGTGTTGGTGTGGGGCGCCACCGAGAAACACCGGGCACTGACCGACTTAGTGACGGGCGATCGAGGATGGTTTCGCTGCGGTGTCGAGGCCAAGCCTGGCGATGTCGCTGCCCTGATCCAAATGCTCCTCGGCAAATAGCCAACGAATGATGCCTGCATCATTGGCGGCGACGTTTGCGCTGGTGTCGTCTTTGCGCGCAGGGTCGCTCAGCCAAGGCCAGTGGGGAGCTTGTTCCCTGCAACCGAGATGCCGCTCCTTCGGCCCGCAGCCGACGCGGACATGAAAGTGATCATCGTGTGGGTCGCCGCGCGACGGCTGATGAAGGACCCAGGTCGCTCGAATCACGGCCTGGGACGAATGCTCATGACGCGCGGCGTAGCGGAGGAGACGAACCTTGAGCTCATTCGAGCAGAAGAGCCATTTCACGCGGGCTTCGTCATCCATCACCAAGCTGCGGACCAGATGCCAATTACGGGCTTCGTCGAAACGGAACGACTGGCCCGGCAGAATCGCGAGCCCAAACACGTCGAACCGAAGCCAGGCGTCCGGACTGGTGTTCAGCCCGCCGACGTCTCTCGCGAAAAACAAAAGGTCGGCGTCCCGGCCGGCGCGGTGGGTTCGATGCCTCGCGTGCGAGCCGCCAAGGTGGCTCGACAGGTCGCCAACTCGAAGCGGGGGCCCGGCTGGAAATGCATTGGCTACTTCACGCGCCGCGCGCTCGATCGCACCAACGAGAGTCCCTGTCCCGTATCGCGTCTGGTCTTGGGGCCGGAGCCGCCGATAGCCCTCTCCTTGGTCGGCGAGGCGAACGGCATGGTGAAGGTAGCCGTGTTCGGCAGTGCCGACGGAGATCGTCTGGCCTGCCGGCAGTGGCTCGGTTACGCAGGAACAGGTCACGATGATTCCCGCAATCGGCAAAAGCCTCAGCATTTCAAATGCATGATAGCCTACGGTTCCGCTTGACGTCCGAAACCCGCCACGTAAGTTTCGGAATTAGTCATGTCCGAGCCAATCGAAGGATTCATGGACCGCCTCAGCGCGCACCTCGACCGCGGCTGGGAGTTGGTCACGCAGGGTGACTTGAGCGGCGCGATGGCGTCGGCCGAGCAGACCCTCGAGCTCGACGGCGACTCGCCCGATGCGCACAACCTCATCGGATACATCCACGCTGCAAACGGCAATTTGGACATGGCCCTCGAGCATTACCGACAGGCCATCGACCTCGACGAGCACTACCTCGAGGCGATGCTCAACGCGGCCGAGCTTCTGATTCACCCGCTGGGAAGCTTGGCAGAGGCGATTCGCGTGCTCGACCAGGCGCTCGAAAGCTGCCAAACGGCTGACGACATTGCCGATGCCTCGGTGCTCAAAGTCGACGCGCTGCTCCAGCAGGGGGACCGAGCTGCGGCGGCCGAGCTTCTCCTCGGGCTGCCCGAAGGGCCCTACGAAAACGAACAGCTCGACTTCCTGATCGGGC
>CAMYJN010000607.1 GCA_947258625.1 uncultured Polyangiaceae bacterium
CGACGATGATTCCGACGACGCTTTGCAAGACATGAGGCTCGGCGTCGGAGAGCTCCGGCGCGGCCTCGACATGTTGGCATGGATCAGCCGCTGGCTCACCGGTCATGTGCCCCTGGAGGCCGCCAACGGCGACGTGGGCGTGTTCTTGGAGCGGCTCGAGCGGGCCAACACACCGGTTCCGGTGACAGTCGAGATCGCCAGGGACGACCAGCTCTTCGCACACGGTGCACAGGTTGCGGTGGAGGTCGTCGACCTTCTCCTTCACAACACCCGCGCCAACGTGCCCGATGGACACGCGACCGTTCGCGTCTACCAGCAAACCAGCCGCGTGGTCATCGAAGTTCAAGATGCCGGTGAAGCCATTGCGCCCGAGCTTCGCAAAGCCGCGTTCACCCTCGAGGGACAGCAAGCGCTCAAGGGCCGCGCCGACGGCCGCTACAGTCGGTTCGTGGGGCTCTTCGCGGCGGCTGTGGTGCTCGACGGCGTGGGCGGGACGATCGAAGCTGACGGGAAAAAAGGCGCAGCGATTTTTAGAGTTTTCCTCCCCGGGGCCCGCCCGACCCGCCCCCCTTCGCCTTAGCCGCTGCTCGGAGCTCCTGAAGCCGTTCGCGAATGCGGGCCTCGAAGCCCTGGTCCGTCGGATGGTAGTACTCGCGGTCGACCAGCGCCTCCGGCAGATAGGTTTCCTCTGCGCTGAAACCGCCTTCGTCGTGTGGGTATCGATAGCCGTCGCCGTATCCCCAGGACTCCATTGCTTCGGTGGGCGCGTTGCGGAGCTTCAGTGGCACGGGCAAGGCCCCGTGCTCCCGCACGTCGGCTTGCGCCATTTTCCAGGCTTTGTAACTCGCATTACTCTTCGGCGCACTGGCCAAATAGGTGCAGCATTGCGCGATCGGAAAGATGCCTTCGGGCATTCCCAGCCGCCGAAACGCAGCGTCCGCGCCCACCGCAACCTCCAGTGCTTGCGGGTCGGCGTTTCCGATATCCTCGCTCGCAAAGATCAGCATTCGTCGAAGGACGAACAGCGGTTCTTCGCCCGCTTCGAGCATACGCATCAGCCAATACACCGCTGCGTCGGGGTCGCTACCGCGCATCGATTTGATGAACGCACTGATGACGTTGTAGTGCTCTTCGCCGGACTTGTCGTAGAGCAGCGTCTGGGTCGCCAACGCTTCTTGGACGATCGACACGGTGACCGCTTCGACGCCGGCCGACTGCGCGAAGTCGCTAGCTAGCTCGAGCGCCGACAGCGCACGTCGAGCATCGCCCCGCGCGTTTTGAGAGATTGCAGCGAGCGCCTCGTCATCGACCGCCTGTGGCAGATGCCCAATTCCATGCTCTTGGTCCGCGAGGGCGCGTTCGAGCAGCTGGCGCAAGTCGGCGGCTTCGAGCGGCTTCAGATCGAAGACCCGCGCGCGAGACAGCAGGGCGGAGTTCACGGCAAACGATGGGTTCTCCGTGGTGGCGCCGATCAGGGTCACCGTGCCGTTCTCCACATGAGGAAGGAGAGCATCCTGTTGCGCCTTGTTGAATCGGTGGATCTCGTCGATGAAAAGAATCGTCTTTTTGCCGTAGTAGTTCTTCTGCTCTTTTGCGGCAGCTATGATCTTTCGAAGCTCCGGCACACCTCCGAGCACCGCGCTAAAGGGAACGAAAAGCGAGTGCGTCTCGTTGGCGATCACGTGGGCGACCGTGGTCTTCCCGGTGCCCGGCGGCCCCCAGAGGATCATCGAGGGAATGCGGTCGGCCCGAATCGCGCGTGCGAGGATGTGACCGTCACCGAGGAGGTGCGCCTGGCCGACCACGTCTTCGAGGCGACGCGGCCGCATGCGATCGGCAAGTGGGGAGCCGGTTTCCGCTTGTCGCTCGAAGAGGTCCACTGGGAAGCTTATAACTCAGCGGAGGATGCGGAGTCTCTTCGGACCTTCGCCTTCTGGAGCGGTTTCTCCCCCGCCGCGCTCGAAGTGCTCTTTGGCGATGCGTTCCGCGAGCGCGTCCGCCACCTCCGCGAACGCCTGTCCGGCTGCAGACGCGGGGGCCGCCTGCACGATCGGGGTGCCCTGGTCGCCCCATTCGCGAACCAGGCCGTCGATCGGTATCTGACCGAAGAGGGAGGCCTCGGCGAAGTCCGCGATCTTCTGACCCCCGCCGCTGCCGAAGAGCTCGTGCTTCACGCCAGCGCTATCGACGAAATGGCTCATGTTCTCGACCACGCCCAGTATTGGAATGTTGAGCTTTTGACACATCGACACCGACTTGTAGACATCTTGAAGCGCCACCTCTTGAGGGGTCGTCACGATAATCGCGCCGGTGATTCGGAGCTTTTGCGCCAGCGTCAGGGCGACGTCGCCCGTTCCAGGCGGCGAGTCGATGATGAGATAGTCGAGCGCGCCCCAGTCCACGTCGGTGACGAACTGCTGCAACGCGCCGTGAAGCATCGGCCCGCGCCACACGATCGCTTGCTTTGGGTCTTCGAGCAGAAAGCCGATGCTCATCAGCTTGA
>CAMYJN010000608.1 GCA_947258625.1 uncultured Polyangiaceae bacterium
ACCCCGGTTGCCGCCCATGTCCACATGGGACAGTCTCTCGCCCCGTGAAGACGTCTCTCACCGGCATCAAGCCCACGCACCTTCCGCACTTGGGCAACTACTTGGGCGCAATTCGGCCGGCCCTCTCGCTGGTCGACCGGTACAGGACGCTCTATTTCATCGCGGACTATCACGCACTCACCTCGGTTCGCGACGCGGACGCGCTTCGCGGTTACATTCGCGACGTCGCCGCGACCTGGCTGGCCTGCGGGCTCGACCCCGAACGCACCTTGCTCTACCGGCAGTCCGACGTGCCCGAGGTCTTCGAGCTCACCTGGGTCTTGAGCTGCCTTCTCGCGACGGGTCAGCTCGAGCGCGGTCATGCGTTCAAAGACGCCGTTGCTCGTGGGGAGTCGCCCAATGCAGGCATCTTCAACTACCCGGTGCTCATGGCGGCCGACATCCTGCTCTACGACACCGACGTCGTCCCGATCGGCAAAGACCAGAAACAACATCTCGAGCTCACGCGTGACGTCGCAACGCGGCTCAATCACGCCTATGGAGAAGGCACCTTGGTCGTCCCGGAAGCCTTGATCGGCGAGGCACCGCTCGTCCCGGGTACCGATGGCGAAAAGATGAGCAAGAGCAAGGGTAACGGGATCCCGCTCTTCGAGCCGCCGAAGAAGCTGCGCAAAGTGATCATGGGCATCAAGACCAGCTCGGAGTCGCTCGAGGATCCGAAGGTCGCCGAGGGCTCGACGGTCTACGATCTCTACGCGCTGGTTACTCCGGGAGAAGCTTCCGAGATGAAGCAGAAGCTCGAGGCGGGCGGCTACGGCTGGGGCCATGCCAAAGAAGCGCTCTTTGAGGCCGTCGAAGCGGAGATCGGTCCCAAGCGAGAGGCTTACCTATCGATTCGTGCCGACGAAGCGCGGCTCGATGCCGTGCTCCATGCGGGCGCCGACAAAGCGCGCGAGATTGCGCACGCGACGATTCGGCGGGTGCGAAGCGCCGTCGGTATCGACTGAGTCAGTAGACGCTGCTCCACTGGGAGTCGTCGTCGAACGAATCGTATTGTTCAGGCTCGGCAGCGGGTTGGGTCTGTTGCGGGCCTTCGGGAATTACGAGCAGGCCGGGATGCCCACTTTCGATCGATTCGTTGGTCAACACGAAGGTTTGCTTGTGCTTCTGCCAGGTCTGCCGGATGACGGTGTTCGCCAAGACCATCGTGCTCTCGTCGTACCAACGAACCGCGACCCGCGAAAACGCGCCTTGGCCTTCGTCATCGGTTTCGGGGTTCATGCCGAGTATCTCGGTGTCTGCGATTTGAATGTCGCGGCCCCATCGCATGTGCGAGAGCTTGTACTGAGCCTGGAACGTCGGTGCGACGTGTCCGCTCGCGACGTCCATGCGGCCCCAGCGGGCGCCTTCGTTGAGCTCGATCACCGAATCACGCATGCGTGTTTCGGGGCTCAAGTTCTGTATCAAGCAGCCGCTGAGCCCAATCAGCACGGCCGCCCACCACAATCGTCTCGCCATGGCCCGACGCTAGGCCCGAGTCTCGACCGAGGGCAACTAATTGGCGACGCGCTTGCCGGTCTCGGCAAGACGGGCTTTGGCGGCCCGGTTGTTTGGATCGATCGACAGCGCTTTTCGCCAGGCTTTGCGAGCAGCGTTGATGTCGTCCTCCAGCCGGAGCGCATCGCCGTAGAGCACGTGATATTCGACCCGGCGGGGCCGCTTTCGGACGGCTTTTTTGGCCCATTTGGTCGCACGGCCGGGGTCCTTCTTGGCGATGAACAGAGCCGCGTAACCCGCCATCGCCTGCGGGTTCTTCGGATCGAGCTCCCACGCGCGATCCAGGGTGGCTTCGGCGAGGGAAAGCCGACCGCTCCGAATCATGGGCATGGCGCGATGGACGAGCACGTCCGACGCCTTCGCCGGATCGCGCGGCAAATTCTGGGTGGGGACCCTGGCGTTGGCCGATGCGACTGCGGGCGAGCTCTTTGCGGGCCTGGGCTCGCCGTTTTGGGCTGTTTTCACGGGAGCTTTGGAGGCGGCTTTCGGTTTGGCCTTCGCGGTGGCGACCTTCGCGGTGGCGGGCTCCTCCTGCTCGACCTCGCCCTCCTCGAACGCCATGGCGACTTCTTCTCCCTCGAGATCGGCTTCCTCGGCCGCCTGGACTGCGTTGAGCGACCCGGTGATGGGTCCCGTCTTGCCCTCGGCGTCCGATGTCGCTTCCGCCGACTCCGGTGCCTCCGAGCTGCTGCGCATCCAGAGCTGCCAGCCGAGGACGCCGACTCCCGCGATCAATGCCGTCAGGAGCAAAGCTTGGATGGAAGCTGGCATGCCCTGGGACGTCGGCCCGGGTGCAAGCATCGTCGCACCCTCCAATTTTCGCGCCAGCTGGGGCTCGAAGATGGAGTCCGACTTGCCGACGGGCTCTACGTCGGGTGTTCGGCTTTCGACGGGCGGCGGCGGTGGAGTTGGCTTCTGCGGCATAGGAGCCGTTTTCTGCGTTT
>CAMYJN010000609.1 GCA_947258625.1 uncultured Polyangiaceae bacterium
TCGACGGGCGGAAGCGGCCGTGGCTCCTCGGGCGGCAGGCATGGAGGCGGCTCCGGAAGATCCCGGTCTAAGTAGGGACCGCAGCGTTTGCCGTGCTTCAGAATACGAAGCGGGACCCTACCGGATCCCAACGGAGCGCTCGCCCCTCCCGGCGAGCCGACCGCTGCTCGAATCGCCGCAACTTCCCCTTCATGACACCGAACACGATTCCGCTGGCCACCATGGAAATGCCGCCAATGAGGAGCAGTGGGTAGCCGAAGATCACCATGGCTTTACCTCCTGGGGTGCATCGATTCAGGGTCATTTCGCCCTCGGCGTCGGTCGAGTTGCACTGGTTGGCTTCCGCCGGAAACACCAACGCGGCCCCCAAGGCGGTCGCAGCAGTCGAGCCGATGAAGACGTTCCGCGATTTGAACGCAGTCCAGGAGAGATCCGCATGGCGGTATGCGTCCTGCTCGCTCATTGGAGCACGCGTTGGTTTTTGCGGTTCGGCCCGTGCGGTGACGGGCGGGTCGACGATGATCTGGAGGTGCTCGGGCAGTGCGGGGGACGGCTCTACGACCACGCGATCTTGAGCGCCGACGGCGTGAGGGGCTCCGGCCGCCAACGCCAACACCAGCGGCACCACGCCGAGCCCTTTGGAAAACCTCTGTTTCGACGCCATGGGATGAAAGTGTTAGGGCGCGGGCTCGCAGCCTGCGTACACGAAGGTGATCGCCTTCTCGACGATCGGATAGGTGATCCCTGGCGTCTCGGCGACGGCGCATACCGTCGCGCCACCTACTCCCAGTACGTCTGCCGTGATTGGCCCGTCCGCGGTCATGACCGAGGTGTAGATCAGCTCTCCGAACCCCTCGTCGTCCGCAATCAAACCCGCCTGGGGAACCGGGTTGCCGTCGAGATCGAACGTAAACGGCGGATCGCTGGGCGCGCTGATCGAGGCGGTTTCCCCACCCTTCGCGCCTGGAACGCCTTGTACCCATGGAAAGAAGCTCACGTCGACGATCCCGTCCGACTCGGATAGCGATCGTTCGAGGGAGCTCGCGAGGGCACCGATCTCGCCGTCCGGGACCACGGCGAGATTGATGACCGTCCCGCTCGTCTCGTCAGGAACGTAGTAGTAGTCGACGGTGCCCCAGTTGCGGTTCGCCTCGATCACGAAGAAGACGTCACCGTGAGGCACGTTCTGGAGGGTGAACTCGCCGTTTCGGTTGGTGGTCGTTGAGATCTGAGTCCCGTACACCTCGACCGTCGCACCAACAACGCGAGATGCCCGAGTGCTCACCGTGCCCTCCACGGTCGACGTATCAGTGCCGTCTCCACCGCAGGCCGATACGCCCAGCCCGCATAGCGCGATTCCAAGGAGCCGCGTCTTGATTTTCATCTCTTTTCTCCTCGATTCACCAAACGATGGGTTCGCTCCCACCCTCTCAGGGCCCGACGGCGTTCAGCGAAACGAGCGTACGGGATTCCCTGAACCTGGAGAGGAACAATGTGCATTCGCTACCCGCTCACACGGGCCAGCGCAAGGTCGTGCGCCTCATTGTAGTGCCGGCCGAGGTTGTGCCAATCGAAGTGCTCGCTGAACGTTTCGACCGAGTTGCGAAGTGCGATCCGGTCGCGTCGGCCGAGGGACGCGAATTGGAATAGCCGGTCGGTGAGCTCGTCGGCGGCGCGGTGGAAGTCGTTGTGCCGGCGGGGAACGACGTATATGCCCTTGGGCGCGTGCTCCGGCACCAGTTGCTGAAGGTACGACCCGAAGCCCGATAGATCGCTGGTGACGGCAGGCACGCCCAGCGCGATCGATTCCAGCGGCGTGTAGCCCCAGGGCTCGTAGTAACTCGGGAATACGCCGAGGTGGCAGCCGCGCACGAACTGCTCGTACTCCATCCCGAAAAGGGGGCTCGTGGCCTGCACGAAATCGGGATGGAAGACGACCTTGACGGGGTCGTCCTCGCGGTTGAACAACCAGCAGGTGCGAAGTTGCTTGAGCACGGGGTCGTGGACGTCATCGATGAGGTCGTGGGTGACGATGCCCGGGGGGACCTCACTCTTCCAGGCCTGGATCGCGCGACGCAGGCGCAGTCGCCAGGAGTCGTCCATCAAGCCGTTGAGGTCAGCGATTTCGCCCCATGCGGCGGCGAGGAACAGCCCGTCGCCGACGGACTCCTTCACCGCGTGGGCGGCAGTCCGAAATTCATGGAGCATCGCGCGGCTCTGCAGCGCGCGGACGTTGATCGAGCGGAAAGGAGCCTTGGTGATGATGAAGAAGACGACCGTCACTGGGCTCGCCGCCTCCCGTAGCCGATGGTTCAGCCGGGCCAGTGCCTCGATTGTCAGGTCCATGCCCTTGTTCTCGTACTCGTAGCGACCCGAGGTGAACATGTAGAGCGTGTTGTCCAGATCAAAGTTGTAGCTTGGGAAGAAGTGCCCGATTGAGAACTCGTGTAGTCGTTCCTTGTATTGCTTGTGGAGCGTTTGGAACTCGTGGATGGCGGT
>CAMYJN010000610.1 GCA_947258625.1 uncultured Polyangiaceae bacterium
CTGATGCCTGTCTGTTGGGGGGGCTGAAAAATCTCGTGGTTTCAAAGGGAAGCGGGCGATAACAGCCTGCGGATGCGGTGATGGTTTTCACGACGCACGGATTTTGAAAAGATACCGGTTTTGAGCCCCCGTCGTTCGCCAAGCTCACGACCGTCTCACTGTTTTCGGAGTCCGGACCGATGACGCAGATCCAACTGCCGTTCTTCCCTGAAGGTGTCACACCCATCACCGCGGTGTTAGCGTTCAGCAAACAGGATGGACGGGTGACCTACTTCAACGGCAGCATGCCGGTGTTCGTCCACGATGAAGAGGACGTGGCCTCTTTTCGCATGATCACCGCCCAGTTCTGCGTCAACGGAAATGCCAAGCAGGCAGAGATTGTGCGCGCCTTCGGGGTGTCGAAGATCAGTCTCAAACGGGCGGTAAAGCGCTACCGCGAGGAGGGACCGAAAGGGTTCTATAAGCCACGCAAGCGCCGCGGTGCGGCGGTGTTGACTCCCGCGGTTCTGGCCGAGGCCCAGCAGCTGCTCGACGAGGGGCTGGAGCCCTCGGAAGTGGCCGATCGACTGGACATCAAGCGCGACACCTTCTCCAAAGCGGTGCGTGCGGGGCGCCTGCACAAGCCGGTAAAAAAAACGCTGTCGCGCTGACCAGCAAGAGCGAGCGCTCGACCGCAGACCGTGCCGCCCCCATGGGGGTGGGTGCGGCGGATGTCGAAGGCCGTTTGGCGGCCAGCGTCGGCGAACTCGACACAGTGGCTCCGGACTTTTCACCGGCGCTGGATGTGCCCAACGGCGGCGTGCTGTGTGCGCTGCCAGCGCTGCTGGCTGTGGGGCTGCTCGCCGATGTCGAGCGTCACCTGCAATTGCCCAAAGGATACTACGGCCTGGACAGTCTGCTGATGCTCCTTGCCTTCATGGCGCTGGCACGGCTCAAATCGATCGAAGCACTGCGTTACGACGCACCCGGCGAGTGGGGCAATCTTCTGGGGTTGGATCGTGCTCCGGAGGTACGCACCCTGCGTGCGAAGATCCAACTGCTGGCCGCGGAGGACCGACCCGAGCAATGGAGCGCCGCACTGTGCGAGCGTTGGATGGGGGCTGCCCCCGAGCAGGCCGGCGTGCTTTACATCGACGGGCATGTACGTGTCTACAACGGCCGTCAAACCCAACTGCCCCGCCATTACGTAGCCCGCCAGCGCCTGTGTCTGCGGGCCACCACCGACTATTGGGTCAGCGCCATGGACGGTCAGCCCTTTTTTGTCGTCAACCAGGTGGTCGATCCGGGGCTGATCCAGGTCATCGAGCAACAGATCGTGCCGCAGCTCGATGAACGCGTCCCCGCGCAACCGGATTCCGAGCAACTCGACGCCGATCCCCTGCGCCATCGCTTTACCCTGGTCTTCGACCGCGAAGGCTACTCGCCGGCCTTTGTGCGGCGTATGAAAGAACAGCGCATCGCCTGCCTGACCTACCACAAGTACCCCGGCGAGGATTGGTCCGAAGAGGAGTTCTCTCCCTGCCAGGTCCGGCTTGCCAGCGGCGAACTCGTCACAATGCAGCTGGGCGAACGCGGCACCTGCCTCAGTAACGGCTTGTGGGTGCGCGAGCTGCGCAAGCGCACCGAACGCGGCCATCAGACGTCCATCCTGTGCACCGACTATCGCACCGAGGCGGCCCCGTTGGCCGCGGCGATGTTCGCTCGCTGGTCGCAGGAAAACTTCTTCAAGTATGCCCGAGAACACTACAATCTGGATCGCCTGGCCGACTATCGCACCGAGGTGATTTCCGACCCCCTACCGGTCCTCAACCCCGACTATCGCCACCTCGATGGAAAAGTCCGCTCCGCCACCGGCAAGCTCACGCGCCGCTTGGCGAACTTCGCCGCCATGACCCTCGACGAGCCCATCGAGCCCGAGCATGTCGAGCCGTTCCTACGGCGCAAAGCCGCGCTGCGAGAGGACATCGAGACCTTGCAACACGAACTCGATACCCTCAAGGCCAAGCGCAAGGAGACCCCGCACCACATCACCACCGACGAGCTTCCCGAGGAGGCACGCTTTCTCCAGCTCAGCACCCACAGCAAGCAGCTCGTCGATACCATCAAGATGATTGCCTATCGCGCCGAAACGGCGATGGCCAATAGCTTGCGCGAGCACCTCAAACGGCCCGACGAGGCACGCCGGCTGCTTGCCTCCTTGTACACCACCGAAGCCGATCTGCTGCCAGACCCCGATGCAGGGACCTTGACGGTCCGTCTGCATCACTCAGCGAACGCCGCGACCGATCAGGCGATCGCGAAACTCTGCGACGAGCTCAACGCTACGGAAACCGTTTTTCCGCGAACGAATATGCGCCTGGTGATGAAATTGGGGTCAACGTAAATTCCCCGAAGTCAGGTCCTCTGAGACTAAAGCCGTCCGGGACCGCGTGACTGCTTGATCTGTGGGGTATAGGGGAGCTTCGACGGCGACCGGATAAGAGGTGAAGGCCTCC
>CAMYJN010000611.1 GCA_947258625.1 uncultured Polyangiaceae bacterium
GAGAATGGAAACGACGACGTTGCAGGCTGAGGTCCGCGCTGGGCGCGGAAAGGGGCCAGCGCGTCGGCTGCGTGCAGAAGGAAAAGTCCCGGGCGTATTTTACGGCCCGGGCGTCGAGCCCACGCCGCTGACCCTATCCCCCAAAGAACTGATCAAAGCGCTCCGAGGCGAGCGGGGGCGAAACGTGGTGTTCAAGTTGTCTGTGGACGGCAAGGACGAGCTGGCGATGGTCAAGGACCTGACGACCGATCCTGTCACGCAGGAGCTCCTTCACATCGATTTGTACCGAATTCTGGAGGACAAGGTGCTCGAGGTGAACGTTCCGTTCCGTACGAAGGGCCGTTCGGTGGGTGTCGTTCAGGGCGGGGTGCTTAACATCACCCGGCGCGTGCTGCCCCTTCGCACGACACCAGCGAACATTCCGGTGTCCATCGAAGTGGACGTGACGCACCTCGCTCTCAAGGACACGATTTCGGTCGAGGAAATCGAGCTCCCGGCGGGGGTAGAGTGTACGCTGCAACCCAAGCTCACCCTCGTGATCATCCTGGAGCCGCGCAAGGCCACTGCGGCCGAAGTCGAAGAGGATGAAGCCGCAGCGGCGGCCGCTGAAGCCGCGAAACCTGCCGCTGAGCCCGAGAAGGCCGAAACCTAAGCAGCGGGCCGGCCGTGAGCACGCATCTCATCGCGGGCCTCGGGAACCCAGGGCCCAAATACGCCGGCCATCGCCACAATGTTGGCTTCATGGTGGTCGATGAGCTGGCGCGCCGCTGGGGTGCGCCCAGCTTCCGTGAGAAGTTCAAGGGCGAGTTCACCAAGGTTGCCGTGGGCGACCAGGATCTCGTGCTTCTCAAGCCCATGACCTTCATGAACCTCAGCGGCGAGTCCGTGCAGGCCGCCATGCGGTTCTTCAAAGTGCCCGTCGACCGGGTCTTGTGCGTGCACGACGAGCTCGATCTCGACTATGGCGTGGTCCGCATCAAGGTCGGCGGCGGCACCGCAGGGCACAACGGGCTGCGCTCCATGGTCGAGCACTGCGGCGGCCCGGGTTTCGTTCGTTGCCGAGTGGGCATCGGGAGGCCGAGCAGAGGACGTCCCGAGGGTTACGTTCTCAGTGATTTCAACAGCTTGGAACGGGTCGAGCTCAGCGTGGTTCTCCAGCTTGCCGCTGACATGGCCGAAACTGCGGTGCGCGAAGGGGCGCGACAGTCGATGAATCGTCACCACAGCCGATCCTGACGACTGGCGTAGCGGCAAAGATCGGCTATGCCTCCGCCTCCCTCGCTCCAGCCATGCGCTGGGGCCGACTAGACCAGGAGGAGATATGGCAAGCACAGCGGCAGCGCCGGGCACGCGATGGGCGCGTGAATACGAGACAATTTACATCCTCAGGCCCGACGTCAGCAACGACGCGGCCGAGAAGATCGTCGAACGTGCCAAGGACGTCATCGCGCGTCTCGACGGCACGCTGACGAAGCTCGACAATTGGGGCAAGCGTAAGCTCGCCTATCCCATCCAAAAGAACACGCGTGGGATCTTCGTTTACCTGAAGTACGTGGGTTTCAACGACCTGGTCGCAGAGCTCGAGCGGAATCTGCGCTTGCTCGACGAAGTGGTGCGATTCCAGACCGTTCTTCTCGACGAGGATATCGACCCGGCTTCGGTCTCGGTCGACCCCGAAGAGGTGCAGTACCTGCACGTCGAGGAAGAGGAGCAGGCCGAGGACGCAGAGCTCGAGCGCGCTCGCAGCCTGGGAATGGTGCCCCGTGCTCCGCGTGGGGCCCCGTCTGAGGCTCCTGCTGAGGCGGCGGCGCCAAAAGAGGCACCCGAGACCAAGGCTGCCGATCAGAGCACTGAAGCCAAATCGGAAGAGGCCCCGGCCGCGGAAGCACCCGCGGAAGCACCCGCAGAAGCACCCGCAGAGGCAGCCAAGGAAGCTGAACCCACTGACCCCAATCGCGAGGAGGGCTGAGCCATGGCCGACGATATCCGACAAGATTTTGACGTTGAAGCGGGTGGGCGCGGACGGGGCGGACGCAAGAAAGCGCCAGGTCACTCCCTCCCTCCCGATTTCAAGTTCGACTACAAAGATCCGCAGCAACTTCGGAACTTCATCACGGACCGTGGGAAGATCACGCCGCGGCGGATCAGCGGCCTCAACGCGAAGCAACAGCGCGATCTGACGCGTGCGATCAAGCGAGCACGTAATATTGCGCTGCTCCCCTACACGGCGACGAAGTGAGGCAATCATGGCATCTACCGTCGAAATCGTACTGAAAGAAAACCTCGAGCATCTCGGCTCGATCGGCGACGTGGTGCGCGTCCGCCGCGGCTATGCTCGCAACTTCTTATTGCCTCGCGGGCTCGCAGTCGTCGCAAGCCGCGGGAACGTCCGACAAATCGAGCACGAGAAGGCCATTCAGGCTCAACGCATCTCCAAGCTTCGCGCGGAGCAGGAGAAGATCGTCGCCGAGCTGGCCAAGGTCACCGTCATGA
>CAMYJN010000612.1 GCA_947258625.1 uncultured Polyangiaceae bacterium
GGGGCAAAAAGCATCGAGGAGGGCAGCGAAGTGAGACCTAGGCTGGTGTCGAGGACCAGCCTCCCGAACTGATTGCTGATGCTGAAATTTAGAACGGTGGCGTCCGGGATTGGATCACCTGAATCGGGCGGAAATGGGCCGATCTGAAAGCTCACGAGGGGATTGATGTACTGTTTGCTCGCGAAGGCACGCCCCGAGAGATAGGTGTCCACATCCACGAAATTGTCGTCGCCCGTCGGTAGATCGACCGGTCGACTCGGGTCTAGGACGCACTCTTCGTTCTCGCCGGGAATGACCCGGTTGATGAAGCCCGATGCCGTACCGGTCACGGTGTACGCTTCCTGCGTGTGGATTTGGTATTGCGTGAACTCAGGGAAGCATGCTCGGACTTCGGCGAGGGTGTACCTGTTGGTGTTCGTCGACTCCCCGATTTCGAGCTCATCGTTAAAGGCCCGGAGGATGGGGAACCAGACCTGACGTTCATCGAGGTCGTCCATCAGATCTTGGAAGTCCTGGCAAGCGGGGTCGTCGCGGGTGCTCGGTGGCAGGTCGCCCGTGATGACGAGCCGGTCGCCAACATAGGATTCGACGAGGGCGGCGTCGGCCGGCTGTGGGCCCAGCACGCCGACCCGGCATAAGGGCACGTCGCCTGCTTGGAACCAGTTGCCCTGTTCGGTGCCGTCGAGATTCTCGTCGGCAAAGAGCCCGAGACCCCCCTCGGAATTGGGGATCAAGCCTTGCCAACGTGCATCCCAGCCCTGCGAGAAGCTGCTCCAAACCTGCGACGATGCGCAGATCAGCCCATCGGCTGCAGACCCGGCAGGGGGCGCGCCGAAGACGTTGATCATCGAAGAACCGACGCGTGTCATGCCCTCGGCGTCGATGCTCGTCGTAGGCGGGCAGTTGATGAACTCAAGCCCCGGGCCGTCGGAGCTCTGCGCGGCCCCTGTCGTTTCGTCCAGCCTCCCGGGCGCCGAATTGAACTGAAACGATGGGCTGCCGTCGATCGTAACGACGGTAGCCGTCGCGGGCGTGAATCGGAATCGCTCCCGGTGCCGACGGATACTCGCCAGACGATCCGGGCCCGTTTCCGCAAGCGTGCAGGCGATGTTACCCGACCCGCCTCTGCACGGCGCATTTAGATCATAGATGTCGAGGAAAAACATGGTGCCGTCCGACAGGCTCACGGCCAAAAAGACGCCGCGCATGTTGCTCGCGCTCTGGGCCAGGGCGAACGCGTTCCCGTCGCTCGGGTTGCAGATGCCGCTTTCGGGGACCTGCACGCCGGGGCCGTTTGGGTCGTCCTCGAGCTCGTAAAACGGCGAGACGACTTCGATCGCGCGGACGTTTGCAAACGCGAAGCGAACGCGATCGCGTGATTCGACGTTCTCTTCGTTCGCCCGCGCCGAGACTCCGGCAAGGATCGGAAGCACGGCACCAAAGGTCTTTTCTTCCTCGGGCGTGCCCTCGGGGTCCTCGGTGTAGTTGACCACCAGGATGCTGCTGTCGATGGCGCTCACGGCGTAAAGGTAGCGTTGGGTCGCGGCCTGGTCGTCGCGCGCGGAGCTGCCCGGCACCAACGGGGTCACGTCGATTTCAGAAGTCGGGGTTCCGGTGATGATCGGATCTAAGCGCGTCGCGCCGCCTGGGCCGAGCGCGAAGCGATGGATCAACGGCTGATTGGCGTCCGCGACGAGTAGGACGTCGTCGAAATTGTCCCCAGTGCCCGACTGAGAACCGATGCCGTGTTCCATGCCGCGATCGATCGTCAGCGCGACGGGGCGCGGGCCCGTGGTCGGACCCTCCGCGCAGGGTTGCGTCGTGGTGACGGTCTTGATGACCCGAGCCGCCGGGTCGTTGCGGTCCTCGAAGTCCTGTGGACAAATCCGGTTGTAGTCGTTGCCGTCGGAACCCGGTGGTGGAATTTGGCTGACCGGGCAGCCCGCGGTGTCGAGTGGCAACAGAACGGGCTCGCCTAAAGTCTGCACACCGGAGACGGGGTCGATCGTCACTTGGACCTGAGCCACCGCACCGAGCTCAGGGAGCGCCGCATAGAGGTTGCGGTAGTCGACGCTCGATTGGGCGCCGGTGACCTGGCCGTCGTCGTTCGTGATCAGCACGCTTTGCGCGCTTTCGTGCAAGGCCAGGTCGGTGGGCCCGACGTCGAAGCGCTGCGGCTCCGGCCTCGCGAGGCCCGTGCTTCCTGTGATGAGCGCCTCGGTTGGAACGGCCTCAAGGCTCTTCGAGCTGTAGCTGGTCACATAGGTGTAGTCGGCCTGGAACGGCGAGATTTGGATGCCCGTGGGTTGTTCATCCACGGTGACCGCCGTCACGCCCGGTATCGTACGGCTCGTGTTGAAGATGAAACCTCGTGTGAAGTTGACGACTGCGACCTCTCCGCGTTCGATCTGGGTCACTGCGCCGAGGAACTGAGGGTCGATCTCGGGAGCTACGACCGTCTCCCCGTCGCAGAGTCCGGATGGCAGCAGCGCT
>CAMYJN010000613.1 GCA_947258625.1 uncultured Polyangiaceae bacterium
AGGCGATCGTGCCCGAAGGTTCGGTAGACCACGCCGTGAACATATCGGCTCAACATGCGGGCGGTGTCTTCGATCGGCTCGCCGCGCCCGAGCTGCGTGTCCCTCGAGTTGAGTGTCACGGGCTGCGCGCCGAGCTCGTGGATGCCCACTTCGAACGAGAGGCGCGTCCGCGTCGATGCTTTTTCAAACACGACCGCGATCGACTTCCCCTCGAGCGGCTGTGGATGTGCGGGCGTGCCGCGCAAGGCTTTCAACTGTTCTGCCCGGTCGAGCACAGCGAACAGCTCTTCCCGGCTCAGGTCGGAAATCGTGAGGAAGTGGCGAGTCATGGCTACCTCGGCGCCTCGGCGAGAACCTTTGCCAAGATCGAAAGCCCTTCGTCGAGCTCGTCGCGCGTCACGTTGAGCGAGGGTGAAATGCGGATCACGTTCCCGCCGGCGAGCGTGAGCAGCAGCCCAGCCGAATGAACCGCCGCGATCGTTGCGCTGGGGTCGACGTCGTCGGCCAGGACGATGCCCTGCAGCAAGCCGAGGCCCCGCGTACCCGCCGTGGTCTGCAGCTGAGCATCGAGCTCGGCAAGCCGTTCGGTCAGATACCCGCCGAGGCGCCGCGCGTTCTCGATGAGCCCCTCTTCGTCGATGATGTGCAATACCGCAAGCCCCGCGGCGCAGGCCAGCGGGTTGCCGCCAAAGGTGCTCGCGTGGCTCCCGGGTGGAAGGCCTCCCGCGATTCGCTCGGTCACCGCGATGGCGCCAAGCGGAAAACCTCCGCCGATGCCTTTCGCGAGCGAGCACGCGTCGGGAATGGTGTCGAACCATTCCTGCGCGAGGAATCGACCGGTGCGGCCGTATCCGGACTGTATTTCGTCAAAGAAGAGCAAGGCGCCCCGCTCGTCGCAAATCCGGCGCGCACCCCTGACGAACTCGTCAGTCCCGAGGATGATCCCGCCCTCCGCTTGAACTGGCTCGAAGATCACGGCCGCGGTTTGCTCGGTCACCGCCGCGTCGAGGGCAGCGATGTCATTGAAATCGACGAAGCGCACGCCCTGTACCAGCGGCTCCATGCCTTTGTGGTACTTGGCTTGACCGGTCACCGACAGCGAGCCCATCGTCCGACCGTGGAAGCTATTGTGGGTCGACACGAACTCCGTCCGCTGCTTGTCACCTCGGTCGTAGTGGTAGCGGCGCGCGAGCTTGAGCAACGACTCGTTGGCCTCGGACCCGCTGTTGCAAAAGTAGACCTTGTCGAACGGTGTCCGCGCGCAAATCGCCTCAGCTAGCTCGATCGCGCGGTCGTTGTAAAAGATGTTCGACACGTGCATCAGTCGAGCAGCCTGCTCCGCGATTGCCGCGGCTAATGTCGGGTGGCTGTGCCCCACCGAAAGCACGGCAATCCCGCCTGAGAGGTCGAGATACTCGCGGCCGGAGGCGTCGGTCACATGACGGCCGCGCCCATGCGTCAGAACGAAGGGGGCCGGTGCGTAGTTGCCGAGCTGAACCTCTTTGGCGGTCCGGAGCATGTCTTGCTGCCTGGTCATGCGATGCCTTTTGGAAAGCTCGCGGCATACCACCATTGCCCTGAGCCGTCGACCCTGGGTCAGCAAGCTCAGCGCGTGATCTCGGTGCCGATGCCTTCGTCAGTGAAGATTTCGAGGAGCACCGCGTGACGCACGCGTCCATCGATGATGTGCACCTTCCGAACGCCCCCGGCCAAGGCGCTCAACGCGCAGTCGACTTTCGGGATCATCCCGCCCTCGATGACGCCCTCATGCTTGAGCGCGTCGATCTCCGCGGCACTCAGTGAGCTCGCTACGTCGCCGTCCGTGCCGCGCACGCCTTCGATGTCGGTGAGCAGCATGAACTTGCGAGCGGAAAGCGCCTCGGCGACTTTGCCGGCGACCGTGTCGGCATTGACGTTGAGCGACCTGCCCTCCGCATCGACCGCCACCGGCGCAATGACCGGAATGAAGCCATCGTCGACGAGTCGGCGCACGATGTCCGGATTGACCTGCGTGACCGCCCCGACGCGGCCCGGGTCGACCCACTTGCCGCTCTTGGTTTGCATTTGGTCGACCTTCTTGGCGCGAAGGAAGGCGTCGTCTTTGCCTGTGAGTCCAATCGGCCGACCTCCATGACTTGCAATGAGCGAGACGATCTCCGAATTGAGCTTGCCACCGAGGACCATCTCGACGACTTCCATGGTGTGCTCGTCGGTCACACGGAGTCCTTCGAGGCGCTCCGAGACCACGCCCAGTGCCTTGAGCATCTGGTCGATCTGCGGGCCTCCCCCGTGCACCACGACCGGATGAAGCCCGACGTACTTCATCAATACGACGTCGCGCGCGAAGCTGTCGCGCAGCGCCGGATCGACCATCGCGTGGCCGCCGTACTTGATGACGAAGATCTCCCCATGGAAGCTCCGAATGTACGGGAGCGCCTCTTGGAGGGTCGCGGCTTTCTGGATCAGGTCGTCCATGGGCGGCGTATAGCA